>NZ_JBSGXB010000021.1:0-48968 GCF_053609185.1 Streptomyces sp. NPDC054956
CCCTCGCCGCGGAGGTGGACGCCCCGGGGCTCGAACCGACCGAGCGGGGCCTGCTGGTCATCCTCCGCCTGTCACACCCGCCCGACGCCGCCGAACAGGAGGCCCTGCGGGACGCGGGCGTGAACGACACCGGCACCGGCCGCACCATCGTGACGGCGACGCTGTCCCGCCAACAGGTCGAAACCCTCTCCCAGCAGCCCTGGGTCGTCTCCCTGGCCCTCTCGACGAAGCGCCGCCCGACCTGATCCGGAAGACACGCCCTGACCGCGGCGCGCCGTTCGCCCCGCTTGGCGGTGCGCCCGCCCGGGCGGACACGGCAAGGCCCGGCCGCCGGCGGCCCGACGGGGACGCACCCCGTTCAGGCCGCCGACGCAACCGCATCGCCCGACACGGGCGCCCGCAGGGGCTCACCAGCGCACGGGCAGCTCCCGTACGCCGCGGATCAGCATTCCGGGCACCCACGCCGGCGCCCCGCCCTCGGCATCACGGGCCAGGGTCGGGAAGCGCTTCAGCAGGGAGCGCAGCGCGATGCGGCCCTCCATGCGGGCCAGCGGCGCGCCCAGGCAGTGGTGCAGGCCGTGGCCGAAGGCGATGTGGCCGCGGGCGTCGCGACGGATGTCGAAGCGGCCCGCGTCCTCGAAGCGGGCCGGGTCGCGGTCCGCGTCGGCCATGGAGATCAGTACGGTGGCGCCCGCCGGGATCACCACCCCGCCCATCTCCACGTCCACCAGCGCGAGTCGCTCGGTGGAGTTCTCGACCGGGCCGTCGTAGCGCAGCATCTCCTCGAGCGCGCCGTCCAGCAGCCCGTCGAGGTCCGCGCGCAGGGCGGCGAGCTGCTCGGGGTGGTCGAACAGGGCGCGCAGGCCGTTGCCGATCATGTTGACGGTGGTCTCGTGCCCGGCGATGAGCAGCAGGACGCTCATCCCTATCAGCTCGGGCGCGGTGAGCCGGTCGCCGCCCTCGTCGACGGCGTGGATCATTCCGCTGAGCAGGTCCTCGCCTGGGGCGGCGCGCTTGGCCTCGATGAGCCCGGTCAGGTACTGGGGCATCTGCGCGTACGCGGCGGCCTCGGCCTCGGGGCCGGTCGGCGCGACCATCTCGTTGGACCAGGAGCGGAAGGCATCGCGGTCCAGCTCCGGAACGCCGAGCAGCTCGCAGATGACGGTCATCGGCAGCGGGAAGGCGAAGGCGTCGACCAGGCCGGTCCGGCGCCGGGGGTCGGCCTCCATCGCGTCGAGCAGTTCGTCGGTGATCTGCTGGATGCGCGGCGCGAGGGCCTCGATGCGGCGCGGGGTGAACTCGCGGGAGACCAGGCGGCGCAGCCGGGTGTGGTCCGGCGGGTCGGCCATCAGCATGTGCGCGAGCGCGGGGTGGTCCTGGTCGGCGTTGATGATCTGGCCGACGTTGCCGGAACGGCGCCAGTCCCGGCTCAGCCGTGGGTCGTTGAAGGCCGCGCGGCAGGCGTCGTGTCCGACGACCAGCCAGGTCTCGCGGCCGCCGGGTGCGCGCACCTGGTGGACGGGGCCCTGCTCACGGAGCTTGGCGTAAACGGGGTACGGGTCGCGGACGAAGTCCGGGCTGATGTCCAGTAATTCCACGATGGGCTGTTGCGTCATGTTCCATTCCCCCTGAATCGAGCATGTGTTGCGACGTTGTGTGGCGGTACGTCACTTGTCCACCATAGCCCCGGCCTTGCCGATCCGGCCGTTCCGGGAAGCGGCCTGCCGGCCCGGGCGCCCGCGTGTCAGGCACCCGGGCGCGGCCCGATCTCAGGCGGCCTTGAGGGTGCCCCCGTCGATGACGTGGTCCGCGCCGTGGATGCTCGCGGCGCGCTCCGACAGCAGGAAGGCGACCAGGTCGGCCACCTCCGCGGGCTCGGCGATGCGCCCCGAGGAGATGCCGAACTGCCCGGGCAGACCGGAGAGCAGGTCCCCGTGGCCCACTCCGAACGACGCGGCCACCTTGCCGCCGAAACCGTCCGGGTCGGTCCACAGCGGACTGGCGACGACACCGGGGGAGACGGTGTTGACGCGGACGCCGCGCGGCGCGAGCTCCTCGCTGAGCCGCTTCCCGAACAGGGTCAGCGCCGCCTTGGCCTCCGCGTAGCCGACCGGTGAACCGCCGGGCACGCGGGCGCTGATGGAGGAGATGTTCACGATCGCGCCCTTGCGTTCCAGGATGCTCGGCAACGCCGCCTTGGTGGTCCACACCGCGCTGAACAGGTTGAGATCGAAAATCCCCTGCCACTGGTCGTCGTCGACGTCCAGGAAGCCGGCGAGCGACAGGCCTTCCGGGTCGCCCGCCCCGACGTTGTTGACGAGGAAGTCGATGCCGCCGACCGCGGCCAGCGCCCGATCGACGACCGACCGCGCACCCTCGCGGGTGCTCAGGTCGACGGCCACGGTCGCGGCGGCGACCTTCTCCAGCTCGGGGGTGACGGTCCGGGCGGCGCCCACCACCCGGACACCCTCCGCGGCCAGGGCCTGAGCGATCGCGAGGCCGATGCCGCGACTGGCGCCGGTGACGAGAGCGGTCTTCCCGCTGATACCGAGTTCCATGACTTCCCCATTCGTGGTTCTGCGTTCTTGGATGACGGATTCTTGAACTGGAGGTCTAGAATTAGGGCGCAAAAAGCCCCCGCGGCACGAGGTGTCGTGCCTCAGAGGCCCGCCAGGGCCGTGTCGATGATCTGATGCAGGGCCGGCCGGTCGAACGTCTTGAGCATGACGCGCAGCCCGGCGAGGGTCGTGTGGAGGAACAGCGCATACGCCTTGGCGTCGACGCTCCGGTCGACGTCGCCGTCCCGCTGGCCTTGCTGGATGCGGGCGGTGAAGAGCTCGATGTTGCGCTCCTCCATGCGGTGCGCCGCGCGGGTGGCTTCCTGGTCCTGCCCGCCGAGTTCCTCGACCGTCTTCTGGGCGAGGCACCCGCGACGGGCGGGCCCGTCCAGGCTCATGTCCACGAGCATCACGAAGTGCGCGCGGATGCACTCCTTCGTGGTCCCCGGCCGGGCGAGGGACTCCTCGGTCGACTCCGAACACATCCGGCCGTAGAGGTCCAACACCTTGCCGAACAGCTCGCGCTTGGAACCGAAGGAGTGGTACAGGCTGCCCTTGGCCACTCCGGTCGCCTCGGCGAGGTCGGCGGGGGAGGTGCCGGCGTAACCCTTGGTCCAGAACGTCTCCATCGCCTGCGCGATGACCACGTCCGGTTCGAAGCCCTTCGGTCTGCCCATGCCGGCACTGTAGTGATTTTTTGACCTGTGGGTCAAGTACTCGCGGCGTGGCAGGTTCCTTCTTGCATGTTCTATGGCATACCGCATAGGTTACCGACAGGTAGCCCACCAGGTGGGCCGCGTTGTCGTCGGGAAGGCGGTGGAACCGGTGAGTCCGCGCAAGAGCGACAGCCGTGACCGGATGATCCTCAGCGCCGCCGTTCTCCTGCCGGAGTACGGGGCGAGCGGGACCAGCATCGACCGGGTGCTCGCCCACAGCGGAGCCCCTCGGGGTTCGGTGTACCACCACTTCCCCGGAGGGCGGACGCAGCTCATCGACGAGGCGGTGGCCCTGGCCGGGGACTTCATCGCGGGTCTGATCGACTCCATGACGCAGGCGGAGGATCCGCTCGATGCCATCGACGCGTTCTTCGTGCTGTGGCGCGACCGGCTCGTGGAGAGCGGCTACCGGGCCGGCTGCCCGATCGTGGCGGTGGCCGTGGAGAGCAACGACGACGCACCCCAGCTCGCCCGCTCCGCCGCCGCGGTCTTCGCCCGCTGGCAGGAGGCCTTCGCGGCGCTGTTCGTCCGGGAAGGTCTGAGCGAGGAACGCGGCCGGAGGCTGGGTTCCTTCGTCATCGCCGCGGTCGAAGGCGCGGTGATCATGTGCCGGGCCGAGCGGAGCACCGCCCCGATCGAGGCGGCCGCCGCCGAGATCCACGACCTCCTCCGGTACGCCCTGCGGGAGCGCCCCGAGGCGGCCGACCAGTACCCCATCCAAGGAGAACGACCGTGACCACCACCGACCTCGCCGCCCTGACCGGCCTGGAACTGATGCGCTGGGTGCAGACCGAACGCCCCGCCGACATCCCCTCCATCGGCCGACTGCTCGGCATGCGCTTCGACGAGGTCGAACACGGCCGCATCGTCATCTCCCTCGATACCCGCCCGGACTTCGCCAACCCCCTCGGCACCGTCCACGGAGGCATCGCCGCCACCCTCCTCGACTCCGCCATGGGCTGCGCGGTCCACACCACCCTCCCCGCCGGCACCGGCTACACCACCCTCGAACTCAAGGTCAACTACATCCGCGCGGCCCGTACCGACGGACAGGTACTCACCGCCGAGGGCACCGTCATCCACGCGGGCCGCCGCACCGCCACCGCCGAGGGCAAGGTCCTGGACGACCAGGGCAAGCTGATCGCCCACGCCACCACCACGTGCATGATCTTCTGAGGTCCTTCGCGCGCTCAACCGTCCCCGTCCCCTCCCTCCTCCTCGGGCCGGCTCGCAGGGCGTCGGCGCCGCCAGGCGCGCAGGGCCGCGGCCGACGCCGCGAGGACGGCCGCGGTCACCAGTTGTGAGGGCACTTCGGTCAACAGCCCTTGTGCCAGCAGGTCGATGGAATGCTGGAGTGAAGTGGGCATCGGCAGATCTCTCCAAGACGCAGGGGGGCGCCGCCTTCTGTCGGCGACCGATGATCGGCCGCCTTCGACGTTCGGCGGCGCTCCACAGCCTTCATCTGCTGAGATGGACGGGTCCAGTTGTCCGGGCGGGCGTCCGTACAAGCCCGAACAAGCCCGGTTGTCCGCTCAGGCGTCAGGGGGAAGAGTTGCCCAGGGGAGGACAGAGGAGGACCCGCCCGTGGGGGGTCCTGCGCGGCTCGACGGACGAAGCCAACAGGCTGGCACGGCTTCTCCGTACCTGGCTGGACGAGTCCGACATGCGGGTCGACGACGTCCTGTCCCAGCTGACTCCGGAACACTTCTCCAGCGGCAGGATCCCCAGCCGCACCACCGTGGCGGAACGCCTGGCAGGAGTCGGACTCGACTCCGATTTCGTCGAGGCGATCGCGGACGTCTGCTCGAGCAGCGAAACGGCACGACTCCACCGGATGGGCCAGGTCGGCTCCTTACGGGAGTACGGGGCCACGGCCGAACGCGAGCAGCGGAAGCAGGAGCCGCCGGGAGGACGTACTGACGACGGCGGCTCCGAGCTGGCCGCCGAACTGGTCGTCGTCCAGAAGAGATCCATCGAAGTCTCCGACAAGCTGATGCGCGCCATGGAACGAGCCACCGAGCTCGAACGGGAGCGCAACAGCGCGAACCACATGGTGCTGTTGCTCCTCACCATGGTGGAGAAGCTCCAACGGGACATCACGACGCTGGCACGCGAGCGGGACCGGCTCAGGACCACCGCGGCCGACGCCTCCTTGCGGCAGGTCCGCGCACGCCTCGTCCGGAGCGAGGAACAACGTACGACGGCCGAGTCCGAGCTGGAACGTGCCCGCGCGGAACGCCACAAGGCCGATCTCCTCGCCGAGGAAGCCGCGGACCAGGTGCGCATCCTCACCGAGGAACTCGAACGCCATCGAGGACGTTTCCCGGCGCATGAGACGGAAACCCGCGGAGCCATGACGGCTCCTCCTGCCCTGCGCGAGGCGCTGGACACCGATCCCGACGACATCGACGACGCCCTGGCGAAGGCCGCCCGCCACCTCGACGACAGAGCCCACCGCCTGGATCGCCTCGCCGACGAACTCCACCAGGACAGCTCCCCGGACGGCGAGGCGGACATCGAGGCGGACAACGAGGCGGACAACCCTCCCACCAGCGGCATCGTTCCGGACTACTGGGTCGGCGACGACCGCCCCGGCCAACCAGCCGGCCCACCGGCCGCCCACATTCCCGGGCTGGTCAGCGGCCTCCGGGGGAGGGGCCGCCACGGCGACGCCGTACAGCTCCTCAACGCCGTCGGACAGCTCAAGGACAGCACGGGGCTGCGGCAGGTTCTCACCGTCCTGCGCGAGGCGGGGCAGGAGTACGACGCGGACCTCGTTCTGGCGGCGGTGGGCCGCCTCAGGCTGTCGGCAGACGTGCCCGACGTACTCGCCCACCTCACCGAGCCCGACAGAATGCGGATTCTGGACGCCGCACACCGGGAGCGCCCGCTCCCGCAGGTCCCGTCGCTGATCGAGGCCCTGAGCGGTGCGAACCTTCATGAGGAAGCCAGTTACCTCTCGACGGCGCTCGGCGCCGGTCAGGAGGGTTCCGATCAGCACCGGTTCCACGACGCGCCACCCGGGGGGTACGACGACTCCGAACTGATGTTGGTTCTCGAGGAACGCGGGGGCGTATCCCTCGAACTCACCCGGCGGTCCACCTACGGCCTGGGCTTGACCACAGTGGTCCGCACAGTCGGTGGGGCGAGGAAGGAATCAGGTCTCCCCCTGTTCCCCTTGCGTGTCTTGAACTACTGCCTGAGCCCCAGTTCGGTCGGCCAGATAGCCCAAGGGTTGGGCCTTCCGTTCGGGTTCACCCAGAGCGTCGTGGAGGAACTGGTGGCGGCCGGGCAGCTCGTGATCGTCTCCGGGGCCGAATGAGGCGTGCCCCCGGGTTGGGCGAGACGGCAGCGCCCGGTGGCCGTCCGGCGCTACGGTGAACGCGCAGCCACACCACCGCCTGGAGCCCGCCATGAACGACCGCGAACACGACCAGCCGCCGGCCACCGAGCCCCGGGCGACCCCCGGAGGATCCGACTCCCTCCTCGCGTACGCCGCCCGCACCCGCGCGAAGGCGAACGACCTGGCCGCCTTCCTCGAGGACGTCGCCGTCAACGGAGTGCCGGGACCGGAGGCCACCACCCCGTGGGAACTCGTACGTGACCGTCGCCTGGCCGAGCTCGACGCCGAGCGAGGACACGTCGCCTGATGGGCCGGCACACCGGCCGCCGCGCCAGGATCACGTTCACCGACAGCGCCACTGACCAGATAAACAAACTGGGCCGCCAGGAGATCCACGCCCTGGACCGGGCCCTCGCCGCCCTCTCCGTCGACCCCACCATGGGCGACCCCATCCCCGGGTCCACCCCCGAACTCCACCGGTACGACGACGACCTCGAGGAGGTCACCGTCATCTACTACGTGACCGTGCTGCGCACCGTCGTCGTCGTGGCGTACGTAGAGGCCTGAACGAACCTCCCCCCAGCAGCCGCGGCCGAGTCGCCGGACACCGCGGCCGCTGGAGGGAGTACGGGGTCAGACCGTCGTCGGGGTGTCCCGCAGGGTGACGTTGGCGTGGCTCTCCTGGAAGCTCTGGTCCGAGACGAGGGTCAGCCTCGCCGTGGACTGGAACTCCGGCAGGGTGGTGGAGCCGCAGGAGACCATGGTGGTCTTGAGCTTGGCGACGGTCAGGGCGAGCCCTTCGTTGAGGTCGCCGGCGTAGGGGACGTAGCCGTCCACACCCTCCTCGAACACCAGCCCCTGGCCTCCCTGGCCGTAGCGCTGCCAGTTGCGGGCCCGGTTCGAGCCCTCACCCCAGTACTCCTTCACGAAGCCGTCGCGGGTGGGCAGCTTCGCGCCGGCCGCCTGGTCGAAGCGAGCGAAGTAACGCCCCATCATGACGAAGTCGGCACCCATCGCCAGCGCCAGGGCCACGTGGTAGTCGTGCACCAGGCCGCCGTCGGAGCAGATCGGTACGTACTCGCCGGTGCGTTCGCGGAACGCGTCCCGGGCCGCCGCGACGTCGAGCACGGCGCTGGCCTGGCCGCGGCCGATGCCCTTCTGGTCCCGGGTGATGCAGATGGAGCCGCCGCCCACCCCGACCTTGACGAAGTCCGCTCCCGCCTCGGCGAGGAACGTGAACGCCTCCCCGTCGACCACGTTGCCGCCGCCGACCGGGATCTCCGGATAGTGCTTCTTCACCCAGGACAGCGCCTGCGCCTGCCAGTCGCTGTAGCCGTCGGACGAGTCGAAGCAGAGCGCGTCCGCGCCGGCCTCGAGCAGGGCCGGGACGCGCTCCTGGTAGTCGTGGGTGTTGATGCCCGCGCCCACGCGCAGTCGCTTGGCGGCGTCGACGATCTGGTTCGGGAAGCGCTTGTTGTCCGCGTAGTCGGAACGGAACACCAGATGCTGCAGGTGGCCCTCGGCATCCAGTACGGGGAGGCAGTCCAGGCGTTCGTCCCACAGCCGGGCATTGGCTTCGGAGAGCGTGATGTCGGCCCCGGCATGGGCCAGTTCGGCGATGGCGGTCATCCGGCCGCTGACCGGTCCGTCCAGATCATGACGCTGGGGGTGGAAGTCCCGGGAGGTCACCAGGCCGAGCAGACGGCCGGTGGCGGTCCCGTCGTGGGTGACCGCGGCGGTGCTGTGACCGGTGCGGCGCATGACGTCGACCAGCAGGCCCAGGCTGTCCTCGGGGCGGACGTTGGTGTCGCTGGTGACGAACCCGGCCTTGAAGTTCTTCACCTTGCGGACCGCCGCGACCTGGTCCTGGATCGTCTGATTGTGGTGCAGGAAGCTGAGACCGCCGTTGCGGGCGAGCGCGATCGCGAGATCGGGCGTGCTGACGGCCTGCATGATCGCGGACGTGAACGGGGACTGCAGCTCGATCGCCGACGCCTCGCCCGCGATGTGCCGTACCAGGGGCGTGCGCAAGTCGACTGTCCCGGTCGAACAGTCGGTCCGAGTCCGGTTCGGCAAGAGCAGAAACTCGTTGAACGTCCGCGAGACCTCGGCGATGATCTGTGCCACTCGTTCCTCCTGACCCGTCGGCCGGGGCCCGACTGCCCCGCCGTGAGGGACCGCCCCCGTTCCGGGGCCCGGGCAGGCAGAGACCGGCACGGCAGTCGTGGAGGTGCCACCAACCGCGGCAGAGCCCTGACCGGCCCGTTGATCGAACGGGGGTACGGTCGTGACCAGGCATCTTATCGAATGGCCCGGCCACCGCACGAATCGTGGCCGCCGCAGGCAACCGCCCGGCCCGCCCCGGCCGTTGACCGGAGACAGCAGGTGCCTCGTCGTGGCTTGCCGAGCCTGCCGAGCAGGTCCGGTCCGTGGCGTGACGTAGGGTGATCGCCGTGGCGGTACCGCAGTACCGCACGACGGACGGCACCACGGGACGGGACCTACCACGATGAAGCTCGGCGAAGCACTGGCGGAGCGTGCGGAAGCGGTTCGCCGCGTCGAACAGCTGCGGGCCCGCATCGTGGCCAACGCCCGGCACCAAGAGGGCGAAACCCCCGCGGAGGACCCGGCAGGGCTGCTGGTCGAGGTCACCGAGACCCTCGACGCCCTGGAGTCGCTGATCCGGCGCATCAACCGGACCAACGCGGCCGTCGACATGGGCTCCGACGGCACCCTCACCGACGCCCTCGCCCGGCGCGACACCCTGCGCCTGCGCCACTCCGTGCTCACGGCGGCCGCCGACGCCGCCGCCGGCAGCGGGGACCGCGGCTACGGCCGCCAGCTGCGCTCCGAGCTGATGGTGCTCCCCGCGCTGCCCGTCGCCGAGCTGCGCGCCCGCGCCGACGACGCCGCCCGCAAGATCCGCGAGATCGACGTGCGCATCCAGCGCACCAACTGGGAGGCCGACCTCCTGGACTGAGACCCGCGATGTGGAGCAGGTAGTCGCTCCGGAGGCGTGCACAACCGAGGGCCGGCGGTTACCGGCCCGGCTGGCGCGCGGAGAGCAGCGCATCGGGTTCGACTCCCGAGACGACAGTGCAGCTCAGCAGCGTGACGAGTCACCGTGCATCGCGCACATTTCATCACCACGTGCAGATCCGGTCGTGACGAGGGCGGGTTCGGGGCATCCGCATCGCAGGACGGCGCCCGGACGGGGAGCGTGAGCTCCCGGTCCGGGCGCTGTGTCGTGCACGGGGAGGCGGGCAGTCGGAGTCAATCTGGAGACCTGTTGCCGAGTTCCGGAAGGCCTCGCCACCCCCGCCACCTCACCACCGAGACCGACAACCCGAGAGGAACCAACCCTTGACGTCCATATGGCCTTCGATCGTTGCCGTACTCGGTACCCTCGCCGGCGCCCTGACCGCCGGCCTGCTCCAGCACCGTTCGGCACGCAGCGCACGCGCGGAGGAGCGCGCCGACGCCCACAGCCGGCACCAGCTCGACGCCGTCACCGAGTTCGCGGCCGCCCTGGACGCTCACCGCTCGGCGATGTTCCATCGGGAGCGCCTGGCCCTGGCCGAGGCGGGGGCCGAGCAGCAGTTGGAGGCCCAGACGAGGTCCCACGACACCCGGGCGGCCATCACCGCGCCCCACATCCGCCTTCAGGTCCTGGTCCCCGAGCTGTCCGGCCCCGCCCAGCAGGCCGCGGATGCCACGTACGCCCTGCGCAAGGCCGTGGACCGGGCCGAGTTGGACGCCCGGCGGCATGAGGCCAAGGAGGCATCCGTCGCCTTCATCGCCGCGGCCGCCGGGCTGTTGAGCCCCGACAACCGCTGACCGAGGGCGACCGCTGACCGAGGACGACCGCGGCCGGAGCCCTGGCCGTCCGGTCGTCCCGCGCCTGTCCAGCCTCGGCGATGCCGAGCCCTCTCGCCTTCCGCTCCATGAACTCCCCACATCGGGCGACGAGTTGATCCGTAGCTCTCGTCCGTACAGTCTTGCCACACCGTCGATAACGTTGTTATTTTTTGAGCACAACGTTTCTTCGAAGCGTCACTGGGGGGTTGGGAATGGACGTCACGATCCTGGACGACGGTACGGAGACGGCCGTCGCCGCGCAGGTCGGCCCGGAGGGCCGGATCCTGCTGACGCCGGAGGCGGCCGAGCGGGCTCTGGGCTGGGTCCGCAAACCGCACGGCTGGTGCCGGGACGAGCTGTGCGTGCCCTCGTACGCCGCAGCCAAGGCCGAACACGAGGGCCTGCTCGACCCGGTGGCGTTCGCCGAGATCCTCGACCGCCCGGCGGCGACCGACACCGGAGTCGTGGCCATCGGCGTCTCGGCGCAGGAGCGTTCGCTGACGCTCGCCGGGACCACGGCCCCGGACTTCAGCCTGCCCGATGTCGACGGTGTCCGGCACGCGTTGAGCGATCTGCGCGGCCGCAAGGTCGCCCTGGTCTTCTGGGGTTCGTGGTGCGGCTGCCGCTACGACCTCCCCGAATGGGAGCGCCGGCATGCCGCTCTGGCCGAGCACGGCTTCAGTGTCCTCAGCGTCGCGGTGGACCGCCGGATCGCCGACGCGGCGCCGTGGATCGCCGAGGCGGCCGTCACTCACACCGCGCTCGTCGACACCGACGGCGCCGTCGCCGACCTCTACGACGTACTGAACGTCCCCACGGTCCTGTGGATCGACGAGGAAGGCCGCATCGTCCGCCCCCACGACACCCAGTTCGCGACCGACCTGTTCCGTGAACTGTCGGGCCTGGACTCCGGGGCGGCCCTCGCCGCACTCGACCGCTGGGTCCTCACCGGCGAGACGGGACTGTCGGCGGAGGACGTCGCCCTGCACACCCGCCGCGCCACGGCATCCCAGCAGTCGGCCCGCACCGAGGCGGCTCTCGGCCTCTGGCTGCACCGCAACGGCCGTACGGCCGAGGCCGAACGGCACTTCGCACGCGCCGAGCAGCTCGCACCGGAGGACCTCACCATCTGGCGCGGCACGATGCCGCTGCGCGGCGTGGACCCGATGGGCGACGAGTACTTCGCCAAGCGCACCGCGCTCACCGAGGCGGGCATACCGATCTACCGTCCCCTCGGCGACTGGCAGCCGACGTGACCGGCGACCTCTTCACCCGTACCCAGGCCCGCGGCCAGGAAGCGATCCGAGCCGCCCTGCTGGACCTCGCGGCCCAGCTCCTCGCCGCGGAAGGGCCGGCCGCGCTCACCATGCGCCGCATCGCCACCGCGGCCGGCTGCTCGACCACGGTCCTCTATCGCCACTTCGGCGCGAAGGACGGTATCGCCGAAGCCCTGTACCAGGAGGGCTTCGAACGCCTCCGCCACCGACTGGAGAGCGTCCCGGCCCACGACGACCCACCCGTGCGGCTGGCCGCCCTGGGCCGCGCGTACCGCGAGAACGCCCTGACCGAACGCAACCTGTACCAGGTGATGTTCGCCGGTCTCATCCCCGGCTTCACCCCCACCGAACGGGCCCGTTCCATCGCCACGGCAAGCCTCGAAGTCCTGCGCGAAGCCGTGCGCTCCTGCGCGGCGGCCGGGGTCTTCCGCCCGGACGTCGACGTCAACGAGGTGACGGACACCATCTGGGCGGCCGCCCACGGATCGATCAGCCTGGAGCTGGCCGGCCACTTCACCGCCGAAACCGCGGAGCTCCGGTACCAAACCCTCACCAGGGCAGCCGTATCCGCATTCCTGCAGGTGCCGGGAGCGTGACCTCACCCGTGGGGTGGCCGGAAGTCGACCGAGGCGAGTGAACAGGCGGCTACCTACTGGTAACTTGCACGGGTTGATCAAGGTCGGGGCCGTGGCCGACCACGCTCCCGGCCGGAGCCACCCCCCAGTTCAAGGAACCACATTGGCACGCACCGTCCGTACGACGGCCCTCGTCTCCACCTCGGCCCTCGCACTCGGCTTCTCCCTCCTCGGCGCCACCGGCGCCACCCCCGCGTCCGCCGCGGAGGCGCCCACACCGCACCTGGACTCGATCGAGCAGACCCTGCGTCAGGTCTCGCCGGGCCTGGAGGGCTCGGTCTGGGAACGCACCTCCGGCAACCGGCTCGGCTCCTCCACCCCCGGGGGCGCCGACTGGCTTCTCCAGACCCCCGGTTGCTGGGGCGACGCCGCGTGCACCGACCGGCCCGGATCTCGCCGCCTCCTGGAGAAGATGCGCCAGACATCGCCGCCGCCCGGCAAACGGTGGACATCTCGACGCTGGCGCCCTTCCCCAACGGCGGCTACCAGGAGGCGATCGTCGCGGGCCTCAAGGAATCCGCCCAGAAGGGCAACCGGCTCAAGGTCCGCGTCATGGTGGGCGCCGCACCCATCTACCACTCCACGGTGATCCCGTCGTCCTACCGGGACGAACTGCTCGCGAAGCTCGGTCCGGCCGCCGCGGCCAACATCACCCTCAACGTGGCCTCGATGACCACCTCGAAGACCGCGTTCTCCTGGAACCACTCCAAGTTGGTCGTGGTGGACGGCAGTTCGGTGATCACCGGCGGCATCAACAGCTGGAAGGACGACTACCTCGAGACCACGCACCCCGTCAGCGACGTCGACCTCGCGCTGTCCGGGCCCGCAGCGGGCTCCGCGGGCCGCTACCTGGACTCCCTGTGGGACTGGACCTGCCGCAACAAGAGCAACTGGGGCTCGGTCTGGTTCTCCGCCTCGTCCGGCGCGGACTGCATGCCCTCGCTGCCCCGCCCCGCGGCCCCGGAGGGCGGCGGGAACGTGCCCGCGCTCGCCGTGGGCGGCCTCGGCGTGGGCATCCGCCAGAGCGACCCCACCTCCTCCTTCCGCCCGGTCCTGCCCACGGCAGGCGACACCAAGTGCGGGATCGGGGTGTACGACAGGACCAACGCCGACCGGGACTACGACACGGTCAACCCGGAGGAGAGCGCCCTGCGCGCCCTGGTCTCCAGTGCGACCTCGCACATCGAGATATCCCAGCAGGACGTGCACGCCACCTGCCCGCCCCTGCCCCGCTACGACGTCCGCCTCTACGACGCCCTCGCCGCGAAGCTCGTCTCCGGCGTGAAGGTCCGCATCGTCGTGAGCGACCCGGCGAACCGCGGCACGATCGGCAGCGGCGGCTACTCGCAGATCAAGTCGCTCTCCGAGGTGAGCGACGCCCTGCGCGGCCGGGTGACGGCCCTGACCGGTGACGGCGGCCGGGCACGGACGGCCCTGTGCGAGAACCTCCAGCTGGCCACGTTCCGCGCCTCCGACCAGCCGACGTGGGCGGACGGCAAGCCGTACGCGCAGCACCACAAGCTCGTCTCGGTCGACGGATCGGCCTTCTACATCGGCTCCAAGAACCTGTACCCGTCCTGGCTGCAGGACTTCGGCTACGTGGTCGAGAGCCCGGCCGCGGCCGGACAGCTGAAGAGCGACCTGCTGGACCCGCAGTGGCGCTACTCCCAGGCCACCGCCACGTACGACTACGCCCGCGGCCTCTGCCAGGGCTGACGTCCCGCGCTGCCGGCCGGTCGGTCGCACGGCTCGCCTCCCTCATGGGGGGGGCGGGCCGGCGGCCCCGGCCGGCGCGAAGTCGCCTATCGTGTCTCCGGGCCTTGGGCTTGCCGGAAACGGGGATGCCGCCGAGGGGCTCGCGCTCCTACCCTGGCGGAGAGGAGCGGGGGAGAGTCATGGCGGAGAAGAAGCCGATGCAGCCGATCGCGGGGCTGTGGATTTCCGGCGTCGTCGGGGTGGTGTGGTGCGCCGTGCTCGCGTTCTGGGTGCTGGCCGTGCCGGAGCCGTTCGAGATGCCGGGCGGGCTGGCGCCGGTGATCCTGGCGGTCGGCGCGGTCGTACAGCTCGGCATGGCGGCCATGTACGCCGTACGGATGCGGCGCACCCGGTGACGGACCGCGAGCGGGTACCGGCCGACCACCGCGATCCGCAGACCTGGTACGCCCGGGGCATGGTCCTCCTCGCCCTGGGCGCGTTGCTGCGCCTGGTGGTGTGGGCGAACCGCCCGCCGCAACCGTGGCTC
Source organism: Streptomyces sp. NPDC054956 (assembly GCF_053609185.1). Classification (NCBI taxonomy): domain Bacteria; kingdom Bacillati; phylum Actinomycetota; class Actinomycetes; order Kitasatosporales; family Streptomycetaceae; genus Streptomyces; species Streptomyces sp. NPDC054956. The sequence goes on from NZ_JBSGXB010000021.1 coordinate 14,630, forward strand.
CTCCTCGACTTCCTCGACGGACTCGGTTACGCCCTCCTGGCTTCCGGCGCGCTGCTCTTCGCCCTCGGAGTGGTCCTGCGAGTGGTCCTGCGGGTGGCGCGCCGCCGCCGCTGACGTCCCGGGCCGTGCGCGCGATGCGCCGGCCTGCTCTCGCCCCGACGCCGATACGCTGAGCACATGAGGAGCGGGCAGCCGGACCTGGACGAGATCGAGGCGTGGTTCGCCGCGGTGGTCGAGGGGCGCACGAGCCGGGACGCGGCTGACCGGTGGGCCGGGCAATGGGCCGCCGACGACACGCTCGACTGGGACGAACTCTCCTGGTGGGCACTGAGCCTCCTCCACGGGATCGATCTGCGACCGGGTCCGGGAGAGCCGTACCTGCACGACGACGAGCAAGTACGGGGATGGCTGGAGGCCCTCCGCCGCCGCCGAGCAGGTCGGGGGCGACCTGAGGATGAGCCGAGTTGATCCTGCTGTTCCAGCAGGGATGCCCGCATCCAAACCTCCGAGGTGCCAGTCAGGCTCGCCCCCCCCCCGCATTCGCGATCGCCGGGCGGGAGTCCGTCCCCTGGCCCCACCCTTCGACGACCAGGAGTGCACATGTCGATCGAGCTCGACCACCCGGAGTTTCCCTACGAGGAGCCCCCTGGCCGGATCACCTGTCAGCAGAAGCCCTGGAACGGCGTCCTCGTAGCCTTGGACGGGATACCTCTCCAGCGCGGCGACAAGGTCACCTTTCACGTCACGGTCTGCAGTGATGCCCATGGGGACACCGCGGCCGCGGAGGACCGGGGCATCGTGAGCGTCACCTCCGACACCACCTCGGCCGCCTACACCATCCCCTGGGGCGGCGTTCTGGACACCGTCACCGAGGGGTCCATCGTCGCCTTCTACACCGTCGCTCCGGCCGACGGCAGCGCGCCATCGACCTCGGAGGCCGCCATCGTCCGCTACTCCCGTTTGCAGCCGGGCGGCGCCATCTGCGGTCCGGACGACTGAGCCGCGTTAGGCAGGCCTTGGCGGTGGGGCCTTCCTGGCGGAGAGGAGTCGCTGCCCCGAGCGGAGCCTGGGGTGTGTCCTTCAGGTCGAGTCGGCTGGTCGACCGGTCGCCCAGCAGGTCTCGAGGGACTCTGGGTCCATGAAATGCGCCTCGTTGGTGGGGAAGGCTCCCCGTCTGATGGTGCGGCCGCAGCAATCGCAGAGCAGTGTGATGCGGGCGTGGGCGCCTGCGTCCTCGAAGACCCGAACCGCCGAGTCGGCGCCCCCGCGGCCTCCGACCAGCGTGATTTCTACGGGTGCGCCGTCGAGCAGAAGTTTGCTGTTCCAGAGACTGAGGCCGGTTATGGTCCGTGCCGCACGGACTGCCTCCATTCTGCGGTCCCCTGCCTCTGTCAGCAGCACACGGAATCCTGGTTCCTCCACACACCCTCCCCGGCCTTCCACGACTTCTCCCGCAAGTGAATCACCACCGCAACTGCGGTGTGCCATGGGCGGGTCGGTTGCTTCGCGGCGGATGTCCTGAATTCAGCCTCAGGATTCTCGGCTCCTCTTCGTTCCGGACCCTAGGGTCGAGCTTCCAGTGGCGGGGCCGATTCGGCTCCCGCCGTCCAGAGATCGCCGAGGAGGGGATGAACCTCCCCATCGGCCGGGATGAAGGGGCTTCTTCACCTGGCAAGGCCTACCCCAGCGTGCCCACGTGACCCTGGCGGCCGCCTGGCTGGCGGCCCTGGCCCGGACGAGCCGGCCCCCGACCCCGGCGAGCGGGGTGCTGCCCGCCGGACCCGGTGATCGTAGATGCGTCCCGGACACGTCACGGAACCGCCACAGCGCCGCGTAACGCAGAACCGGATCCGACGTGATGCTGTGTTCTCCGATGTGTGCCGGCGCGGGCCGGTTGTGAACCTGAGGAGAGCTCATGCAGTACTCGGCTGGTATCGGCAGGACCGCGGCTGCGCTGATCGCGGCGGTGGCGGTGACCGCCCTGGCAGGGGGCTGCAGCCCGTCCGAGGACGACGCCGCGAGCGCCGGCCCGTCGGCGCCGCCCGTGAGCTCGCCGTCGCCCACGCAGAGCGCCGGGTCCTCCTCCGCCGGGGGCACGGGCGGCGGCTCCGGGCATGCCACCCCCAGCCCTTCGGCACCCGCCTCGGGCGGCGGGGCGAAGCCCTGTACCGCCGAGCAGGTGAAGGTGTCCGATGCCCACCAGGCCGCCGTCCGACCGACGGGTACGGGAACCGGAGCCGCCCTCGTCTCGGTCACCAACTCCTCGACGCACACCTGCACGCTCACCGGATTCCCGACGGTCGCCGGAGCCGGCAACGGCTCCCCGGACCGGAACAACCCGCTCGCCACCACCCACACCGGGTCGTCCGCCACGGTTTCCCTGGCCCCGGGCGCCCGCGCCTGGACGAAGCTGACCTTCGTCAACGTGCAGGGCGAAGCCGATGGTTACTGCGTATCCGGCACGACGCCGGTCACGTACCCCACGCTCGTCATCGGCGTTCCCGGCGCGGGCTCGCACCAGATCGCCATGGACGACGGGGTGTTCGCCGAGTGCGACAACAAGGTGACGGTCACCGCGTACTCGTCGACCAAACCCTCCTGAACACAGCCGCCAGGCGCCCTGCCCGACGGGTTACGATCCCGGACACACACGGGGGGTGCTCATGCGCTACGGATTTCCGGCTGCTTTCGGCGCGGCTCTACTGCTGGTCACGGCTTTGACGGGCTGCTCGGGAGGTACGGGGGGCTCGGCAGCGCCGGCTCCCTCCGGCGCCTCCACGCCCATGGCCACGCCCATGGCCACACCCATGGCTACGCCACCACCCTCGCCTCCGGACCTGACCGCGGTGATCGGCCGGACGCGTAACGCCTTGATGGCGTCGGGGGCATCGGGAGCCGATGCCCCCGGTGCTCAAGGCCTGATGCTGGTCGAGGCATGGGCGACCGGCGCCGCCTACGCGTGGGAGACCCGTGACCGGCGACTGTGCTGGGCCTCGTCCAACGAGGTCGGGTTCTCGGAGCAGGGCTGCAGCACGGCACCCGAGCCTGTCGCACCCTCGAGAGGCGTGGACCCCGTGACCGTCCTCTTCACTGACGGCTGGGTCCAGCTCTTCGCCGCGGACCACCAAACAGTGACCTCGGCGACCTGCGGCAAGGCACCCCTGGAGGTCCGCCGAGTCGGCACCGTCGCGGACGGAACCCGAACGCTGTACTCCGTGTGGTTCCCGACTTACACGAAAGGCAGCATCGAGCTGTCGCTGAGCCACGACGGCACGACGTCGAAAGCCCCGTTCCCCCTCGGCGGCCTCGGCGACCGCACCTGCGAAACGGACTCCTGAGCCTTCCCCGTACAGCTAAGGGGGAGTCAGATCCTCGGAGCCATGCGATGGCGGTGTGTGTGGGCGCGAAGACTGGACGAGGTGAGTTGCAGGACCCGGTCATCCTCATCTGGTCGGCCTAGGTGCCCCGAACCCGGCTGGCTAGACCCAGCCGTCGTCGAGGTGGATCGTCCAGGTTTCTCCCACTGCTTTCTTCAGTTCGACCATGGCCGCAACGTCCGTGATGACTGCTGGTGCGTCGGACAGCCGCAGCGGGGAATCCGGGACACCGTGCCGGGTGTAGGTCGGCAACTCGCCGTGACAGCTGAAGGCGTGGAGTGGCGGGAGGCCAGGGTTGAACCATGCAGGGCGATGTTCCTCCGCCCACGCGGCTGCGGCGTCGACGCGGTTCACTTGTGCCAGGAGGTACTCGGGGGCGGGCCCGCCGCTGAACTGTACGAGGAATCCCGCGGTGTCGACGGCCCACCAGTCCCACGTGAATCCAGGACGAGGGTGCCGCAGGATCGTCGCCATGCCGCCACCGTACCTACGCAGGCACAACCCTGGGGAAGGTGATCCACAGGAAATGGCTTAGCCGTTGTAGGCCTTGATCGATGCCGCCGACCTGGCGGCCTGCTCGATCTTCGCGCAGTAGGCCGCGCGGGCTTCCTCGTCGATCTGCTTCTCGTGTTCGGCGCGCAACCCGGTCCGGCCGTCGAGGCCCTCGCGCAGAATGTCGGCGTGCCCGGAATGCCGGATGGACTCGCCGAGGACATGGACCATGACGCCGAACAGATTCGTTTCGGCATGCGGCTCCGGCCACCACGGCACGTGGCCGGGGGCGTCGAGGGGGAGCTCGTTGATCGTCGCGTCCGAGTGTTCCCACGTGCGCCGGTAGAACCCGATGATCTGATCGCGGGTCTCGTCCTCCGTCGCCCACAGATCGCTGCCGTTGGAGTCCTGCCACCGGGGCAGCGGTTCAGGGGAAGGCCGGTCGAAGACCTCCCCGAAGTACCTGGCCTCGACGCTGGCCACGTGCTTGACGAGGCCGAGGAGGTTGGTCCCGGTCGCTGTCAAAGGTCGGCGGGCGTCGTACTCGGACAAGCCGTCGAGCTTCCAGAGCAGCGCCTCGCGGTCCCGCCGCAGTCTTCCGTGCAGGGTGTCTTTCGCGAACTCATCGATCATGCGGCATGAGCCTGCCATGGGCTGGTCGTGTTCTCAAGCGGCGGCGTCTCGTCTGCGTGAGCGCCGGCAGGATGTCGTGGAGAGCGAGTGCGAGCTGAGTGGCGAAACCCGGTCGACGCAGGTCAGCGCGGTACCCGATCATGCCTGCATGCCCCTGAGCGAGACCCTTGCCCGAGTCGACGCAGACCTGGCCGCCGGCCGGGTTCCCGTTGCGCGCCAGCGTTTGCGCGGTCTCGTCTCGTCCTTCCCGTACGACTTGACGCTCCGCCGGCGTCTGGCCGAGGTGTACCGGCTCTACGGCGACGCCGCCGAGGCCGGACGCTGGACGTACCTCGAAGTGGACCGTCACGACGACGAGACCGCCGCTTTCGAGGCGCGGTACGGGTCTCCGGCGTGGCGGATGAAGGCCCTCGCCTGGCGAGGCCCCGAGGCGATGGCCGCCACGGTCTTCGCGGAGGGGCAGCTGGCCGCGGTGCGGGCCGCCTGCGCGGAGGAACTGGGGCACCCCGTCGACTGGGACGACCCCGCCTCCTACCGCGACGGCCTGGAGGAGCACTACGAGGCGCCGCCTTCCGAGCCGTGGTCGGTGAGCGAGGTCCTGGCGGGCGTCGGCTGCCTGGTGGGGGTCCTGGCGTTCCTTGCGGTCTGGGTGAACGGAGTCGTTGCGCTCTTCGACTGACCCACAAGGCCGCCCGGCCGTGGCCACTGTCCGGAGCCAAGGCCGAGACAAGCCTGGGGCCTGGGGAGGCGTCCTGCGGGCTCAGGTCACGGTGCGAGGGGAAACGCCGTCCGGGCCAGAGTCTGTGCCGCGAGGCGGACGTCGTTCTCCCAGGCCCGAAAATCCTCAGGGGGCAGATGGTCGAGGTAGTACTCGTAGCCCACGGCCCGCACGAATGCGCGTTCAGGCTCTGTCAGCGACGCGATCCCCTTCCAGACCCGAGCTGCTGCGTCCTTCGGCGATATGGCACCAGTGGACAACCGCGTGGCCGTGTGATGCAGGAGGCAGCGTTCAGCGGTCTCGTTGTCGGGGATCAGGATCCCGAGCTGGCGCATCGCCTCTTCGAAGAGCGTGTTGATCTCGGTTGTGTCCGCGCGCCGAGGAAGTCCGGCCAGGTCGCGCAGCGAGGGAGAGTCGTAGCCGGCCGCCAGTAGGTGGGCTGCCGCCATCGGCAGGTTTTCCGGATAGATCAAACTTGCGACGTACTGCCAGGCGGTTGTGGCGGGGTGGTCCATGAGAGCATCCTGCCTGCTCGCACCACGTCGGACGAGCGAGTTCCTCGGCCACCTGCGGGCGCCGCTCAAGCACAGCGGGCTGCTCCTCGCATGGGCGGACGACGCTCCGCCGCATCAGTGGGTGACCGCGTACGACGACCGAGCGATCCGCTTCTACGAGCGCCACGGGTTCACGCTCACCGGTGAGCGCGAACCCGTGGCGCGGCAAGCTGCCCAACGTCCGGATGACCGCGATCCGCTGTCGCATCCCGGGATCGTGTGAGACGAAGCCGGCGGCAGCGGTCGGCGGTCGGCGGTCGGCCGGGCGGGTGGTCGTACTCGTGGCTCCAGGTTGAATCCTGCGGCCCCTCGCTATTGACGCTTGCGACTCCGCGTGACGCCGGCCGCGACGGTCGTGGCGAAGATCCAGCCCGCCGCGACGAGGAGGTAGGAGTTGCCTCGTCCCAGGGCCGGATCGTTGTCAGAGGCTCGTCGTACGCTCCGGAAGGTGACGCAGCACTTAATCGATCCACGCACTCTCGAAGCCGCCGTCCGTGACGCGCGGGAAGCTCTGACCGAGTACGACGATGCCTTGAAGTGGCTGCTCCGTCCCGGCGTGTCCCGGGACGGTCCGCTCGCTACGGAGGCGTGGGTGTTCGACGCGACGTTGACGCACGTCCTGATGGTGAATCACCGTTGGCGTGGGTGGGTGGCGCCGGGCGGCAAGGTGGATCCGGGGGAGACGCCACGGGAGGCGGCCACGCGGGAGCTGTTCGAAGAGACCGGGCTGGAGACGGAACTTCACGGGGTCGCGGCCGCCGTCACCGTACGCTCGTATCACCCCGACTGGCCGGCCGTCATGGGTGCGTCCTTCATGGCGGTCGTCGACCACCGGACTCCGCCGGCTCCCGAGGAGGGGCAGCCCGCAGCCTGGTTGCGGCTGGACGAGCCCTGGGAGGGGTACTTCCCTGAAGATCGTCTTCGGATGAAGCAGTGCGTGGACTGGATCAGAGAGGGCCTCGTGACGATGACACCCGCCGGGTGAGCTCCGCCCTCGCAGGACGGCCGCCGCACGTTCGCAGGACCAGGGGGGCGCTGACCGTTGATGGTGCTCGTAGCCAAGAGCTGCCGGAGCAATGCCGAAATGTCGCACAACCGCGAAGGGCTACGAGTCGCCGTCCGGCCTGTGAGGGACGGGGAGCGCGCCCGGTCCTCGCTATCTTGCTCAATGGAAATGATCGCGGCGAACCGGTGGGGGCGGGCATGGCGGGAGCGGGAGTGGAAGCTGGTTCGGAGCGGCGGCCTGTGCGGCGGGTCGCTCTGGCCACCGACGGGTGCGGCCGGGAGCGGGACGCGGAACTTCCGCTGCTGGTCGCGGCGTTGCGCGAGAGGGGCCTCGACGCGTCCGCGGTGAGCTGGGACGAAGACGGGTACGACTGGGCCCAGCAGGACGCCGTGATCATCCGCTCCACCTGGGAGTACACGGGCCGGCTGCCCGAGTTCCTCGCCTGGGCCGACCGCGTCGGTGCCGTCACCGCGCTGCACAACCCCGCCCACGTGGTGCGCTGGAACAGCGACAAGACGTACCTCGCGGAGCTCGCGGCGCGCGGGGTCCCGACCGTGCCGACCCGGTTCATCGCGCCCGGCGACGATGTCCGGCTGCCGGAGCGCGGCGAGATCGTGGTCAAGCCGTCGGTCTCGGCCGGCGCCCGCAACAGCGCCCGGTACACCGAGGAGCAGCGGGACGCGGCCGAGGCGCACGTACGGCTGCTGCACAAGGGCGGCGAGACCGCGATGGTGCAGCCCTACATGGAGCGGATCGTCGACGGCGAACGCGCGCTGGTGTTCCTGGCCGGCGAGTTCAGCCACGCGATGCGCAAGGGGCCGGTGCTCACGGACACGGGACGCGTGGACAATGCGCGGGTACCGCACCCGGACCTGGTCGTGCACGTCCCCGACGCGGCCGAACGGGCCGTGGCCGAGGCGGCGCTGGCCGCGGTCGCGACCCTGGCGAGCGGGCCGCTGCTGTACGCGCGGGTCGACCTCGCGCTGACCGGGGACGGATCCCCGGTCGTGATGGAGCTGGAACTGATCGAGCCCAATCTCTTCCTGACCACGGCCCCGGGCGCCGTCGACCGCTTCGTTGAGGCCGTCGTCCGGCTGTGACCACCTGCGAGACTGGCGCCATGGCACATGATGACGCGACGGGCCTGAAGCTGGCCTTCCTCTTCGATCCAGAGCCGGAGAGGTGGGGCTTGCGCGGCGACCCCCACGTATGGCGTGCCCTTCGCGACCACCTGTCCGGCACGGACGTCCCGCCGACGGTCGCCGAGGTGGCCGGCCTCCTGCGGGCAGCCTTCAGCGAGGTCGTGGGGCTGGACCTCACCGACGAACCGGCGTCGTCCGTGTACCGGGAGCAGTACAGCCACGGTGGCATGTCCAGCGGCATGATCTCGCTCGACACCTGGCGCGAGAGGCTGATGCCTCTGCTCACCGAGCGTGCGAGGACACTGCTGGAGTCCTGATCCGAGCCGGTTCGCGCACACCGTCCACACCGCCACGGCGAAGAGTGCGCCGGCGGTCAGGAACTCAGCAGTCGTACCGGTGGACCGTGGGCCAGTCGGGACAGGAACGGCAAACGAAGACGTAGACGCCACCTGCGTCGCCCAGGTCCATGCCGTGGCTGCCGTCCCGCAGAGTGTCGGACACTTCCCAGCCGGATCCGGGACGGGTCCGTTCCTCGACCGGGAGCCGTCGCCCGCACGACTCACTCGCAGAGATCGTCAGGAGGTGCTCCAAACGGTCGCCGCAGTCGCAGTGGGGCCAGCTCGGAGGCTGGGTCCAGCCCGGATAGCCGCCGACCTTGCTCTGGTTGGTGGTGAACGCGTCCTAGTAGGAGATATCGGTGGCCTTCTCCAACTCGTCGCTCCACTCCCCGACGCGTTCGGACAGGCCCGGCGGCAGGTCCCAGGTCGGGTACTCCATGGTCCGGGTGGGGTGCACCACGCAGGGCAGTGGCACGTACTCGTCGCCGAACTCGTACGGCTGCGGCATGGCCACGGGCTCCGGCCCCACCACTGCGCCAACGGCAACGTCATCGACCAGTCGAAGTAGCACGCCGCCGTCCCCTTTGTCTTGGTCGGGGGTGGCGCACCCCCAGCGTCACGTCTACGCCGGTGGCAGGCGGTGGTGTCCGAGGGACAGCAGCGGGACGCTGTTTCCGTTGAAGTGCCACAGCGCGCTCGAGTACCAGAGGACCACGAGCACGACCGCCAGCGCGCCCCCGGCCAGCGGCAGGGCCCAGCCCGGCAGGCGGCGGCTGTGCACCAGCAGGACCTTGGCGGCGAACGCCCCGTAGAAGAAGCAGCCCGCGATCGAGTGCAGTGCCGCGCGCGAGCCGGTCAGCTGCACTCCGTACGCCCGCACGCAGTGCACCGCGATCGGGACGGTGAGGGCGAACAGGAGCACACCGACGATCCGGTGGGTGATCGGGACCGGGCGCGGCACCCGGCGCACCCCGGGCAGTCGGCGGTACATCCACAGCGCCAGCAGCAGCTGGAGAGCGGCCAGCCCCAGGACTCCGGTGGCGAGCTGGGCCTTGAGACGCATGGCATCGGCGTCCGCCCGGCCGAACAGTGTCACGGTGTAGTCCGGCGTGTTCGCCCGGCCGAACAGGAACACGGCGGCGAAGACCGCGGCGGCCACCGCGAACGCCAGTACGAGGGCGAGCCTGCCTCCCGGGCGGCGCAGAGCGGGCCTGGCGTGGGACATGGTGTTCCTCGTCTCGGAACGCTGAGAGTGGGTGGTTTGCCATCCCTTGTACTCGCCCGGCGCGGCGGATGGCGGCCGACGCGGCCGTAGCGGGCCCGACTCCTCGTCGGCGCGGCCGAAGAACGCGGCGGCGTGGGCGGCATGGCTCGCCCTCACCACCGCCGCCCTCGCCACCGTCGGCACGCTGCTCGGCTCGATCGTCTCGGGGCGCTTCCAGGAGCGCGCCGCCGAGCGGTCCGTCCGCAGCCCTGCGCGAGGAGAGTCACCGGACCCCGGCCGCCGTCACCCGACCGCTGCTCGCGCTGCGCGTGCTCATCGCCGACCAGGCCGTGCGCGCCGCGGTGGACGAGATGTTCAGCCTGACGTACGGGATGCGGCAGCCCTGTGCGACCCGGGAGGAGCTCTCCGTTGCCCGCGGGGCCGCCAAGGACGCCGAGGACGCCGAGGACGCCTTCGTCGACGCGGCCGCCCGCTGCATCCAGGGCATCTGACCCGGCGGCGCCCCGCCGGTGGGTGAGCCGGGCGCCGTCACGGGGTCTTCGTCCGATGGCTGCCTGCGACGGGGGATCGCTGCTCTCAGATGTGGAGCTCGGGCGGGAAGCCGGTCCATCGAAGGTCGGCGGGGAGGTGGCCGGTGTCGTTGAAGAGGAGGACGGACGGGGGTCGGCCGGGCGCGTAGCGGATGACGGTGAGCGCGGCGTTGGCGTGGTTGATGCCCATCCAGCGCCACTTCGGGGCGTCGAGGGCGTCCCGGATGAGCCAGCCGATGAGGAAGTTGTGGGTGACGACGAGTTCGTGGCGCGGCTCGTCGCCCGCTACGGGTCCTGTGAACCGAGCCAGAGCCTCCTGGGCCAGGCCGGGGCCCTGCTCGCGTTCCTCGGCCGGGAACTGGGCCAGGTGGCCGAGCATGGCGTCGGCCGACTCCGGCGGAAGCTCCTCGCGCTGCGGCATGTAGGGGATGTAGTCGCCGGCCGGTCCGGAACGCCGCAGAGGAACACCGTCGAGCTGCTCGCAGACCAGCTGCGCCGTCTGCTCCGCGCGCGCGAGCGGGCCGTGGTGGATCGCCGTGAGAGGGGCTCCGCGGAGCCGCTCCCCGAGCAGGGCGGCCTGCCGGCGACCGCCGTCGGTCAGCTCGCTCTCGTCCGATGAGGCCTCACCGTGCCTCGCGAGGTACAGGTAGCGGGCAGCTGTTGCCGTCATGGGCGAGTCCTCCGTCAGGGTTCACGATCTTGCGAACATCTGGACGGACGCTGACGTGCGCCATGTGGTTCCGAGCAGCCTCTGGCCCAGGGCGACGCAGCTGACGCACCGGGCGACCGCACAGCCCCGCCGGCCCACGCTGCTGGGCCGGGAGCCCTCCGTCCCGGAGAGGTGGGCGATCCGTGCCGGCGGATGGCGAACAGGGGGGACGCGCCCAGAGCGTCATCTGGACGCGCAACGGCTGGGGGCGTCGACGTATCAGGCGCGTTCGAGGACGCACCGCACGGCGCCGAACCGAGAGGCACCGGACGGTGCGCCCGCCGCAGCGGGCCGCTCCGGGTCACGGTGAAGTCCGCTCCAGGATGCGGGTGATCAAGCAGGTCGGCGGAGTCCAGCCGAGTGTTTCCGAGGGTTGAACCCGCGCGTCGGCATGGCGTACGGGCGGTAGCGAGGTGGCCGGGCAGGTGCGCATCGATCGCATGCCCTTGGCCCGGCTCTCGAGGGCGGCGAGGTCAACTTCTTCCAAGACGGGGCGGCTCATCCTGCGTACAGTCACGCCTCCCGAGTGCCCATTCGATCCGCCATGAGGTCGGTGGGCCCCGGTCCCTTCCGTTCACGCACGTCCACCCTCGCCCGGCCCTCAACCCGGTCCGGGCAGCACCCATGGGAGCCCCTATGCGCAGATTACGCACGTCCCTGCTCGGCGCCGTGGTCGGCCTGGCCGTCCTGGCCGGCACGGCACAGGTGTCGCACGCGTCGTCGGACACGCCGTCGGGAACGGCATCGGGAACGGCATCGGGAACGGCGTCGGGCACGGCCGCGCTCACCCCTGCCCAGCACTTCCAGAGTGCCGCCAACGCCGGTATCCAGCTCGGGTATCCGGGGGTCATGGCCACGATCGTCGACGGAGCATCGAGGACCTACGTCACGGCCGGGTCGAACGTGCGCGGTTCGTCGACCCCGCTGGACCCGGCCGCGAAGTTCCGGATAGCCAGCAACACCAAGACGTTCACCGCCGCGGTCGTCCTCCAACTGGAGGCCGAGGGCAAGCTGTCGCTGAGCGACACGGTCGCCAAGTGGCTGCCGAACGCGGTCAACGCGAACGGCTACGACGGCAACACCATCACCATCAGGGAACTGCTCAACCAGAACTCGGGGTTGGCGGATTACATGCCCGCCTTCAACACCGACTACTACCTGATGCGCAACGTCAACACGCACTACACGCCGCAGCAGCTCGTCAGCACGGCGCTGGCCCAGAGGCCGCCGAAGCCGCTCCCCAGGACCTTCGAGTACGCGAACACGAACTACGTGCTCGCCGGAATGATCATCCAGGCGGTCACCGGCAACTCCCCGTCGGTGGAGGTCACCAACCGCATCATCACCCCGCTGAACCTGACCGGTACGAGCTACCCGGAATCGTCCGTGGACATCTACGGCAACTTCCTCCGCGGCTGGATGTGGCCGGCGGTGTGGTTCGGATGGCAGCCCCCGATCGCGGACGCGACCCGGTCCAACGTCGAACTGTTCGGCCCGGCCGGTGCGATGATCTCCACCCTCCAGGACCAGGCCACCTTCGAACGCGCCCTCCTGCAGGGGCAGGTGCTGCCGCCGGCCCAGCTGGCCGAGTGGAAGACCGGTGTCCCGATCGGGGCGGGGACCCTCAACCAGTACGGTCTCGGCGTCACCCACTGGCAGCTCCAATGCGCCAACGGCCCGGGCCCGTTCGTCTGGTCGCACGGCGGTGACGTGATCGGCTACCACAGCCGCTGGTTCGCCAGCGAGGACGGCACCAAGCAGTTGTTCTACGTCGCGAACGAGCACCACGGCCTGAACTACGACCAGAGCGCCGGAAAGCAGAAGCTGATGGAGGGGGCCCAGAACGCCATGTGCGAGCTGCTCAAGCCGTAGCGCTCACCAGGCAACCACCCTTCCCCGGCCCGCCGTTGTCCGGCGGCCGGGGTGGGGCACCTCCGCACGCAACCGCGGCGCGAGCTGGGGATCGCCATCCCTGCCCACGACCCGGATGCAGGATCCACCGGGCGGTGCGGACCGCGTAGGTGTCCGCGGGCAGTCGGGTGAGGAGCCTCGCCACCGTCGGTGCGTCGGCGCCGCCCAGCAGCCACGGCAGCATCATCGGCGCGTCCTGGGCGGCTCCGACCAGGCGGTCCGGCTGCTCACGGACGAGACGCTGACCAGCGTGGCTGACGTACGCATCGTCGCGGCGGGGGATTCGCCCGTGCACCGCGGGGAGGAGACGGCAGGGCCGCAGCACCGTCCCGGTTCAAGCCCGACCAGGCCTTCCCGGGCACCGGCACTACATGTCGAAGGGTTCGTAGCGGGCGTGGGCCTCGGGCCAGGCGCGGTCCATGAACGGCGCCCGGTCGAGGCCGTCGAAGCAGCGCATCACGAAGCCGGTGAAGGTACCGCTGGTGCGGTACCACTCCGCGCACTCGCTGCCGACCACGATCTCCCAGTTGTCCGGGTCCGGGTCGCTGACCAGGAAGTAGTACTCGCTGCCGTGCTCGTCGTGGCCCCAGCGGATGAGCCCGCCCGGGTCGGGGTGGAAGGGGAAGGGGTAGAGGTCCTCCCATCCCCGGCGTGCGTCGCGCCAGGAATCCAGGGACCAGTAGTCCTCGAGCTCGGCAGGGGTCATGAGCCCCGTCGGCCGGCCCAGGTGGAGGTACCCGTCGAGGGTCCCCGGCCCGTACACGTCCATGAAGGCCTTGTAGTCCGCGGGCAGCGTGACACCGAGGTGCCGTTCCGAGGCCTCCCAGACCTCTCGACGGGGCCAGCCCCATGCCTCCTCCGGCTCACCGAGCAGCGCCTGGAGGCGTTCCAATGGCGATGGCATGTCTTCCCCGCTCTGGGGCCGTGCCCGATGCGGGTTCTGGTTCGGGCGGGTTCTAGAGTCGGTGTTTTGGCGGGTTCGATGAGAAGCGGGTTGTGCAGATGTCATCCGAGAAGGATCGCCGACGGATGCTGCGCGACGCCTACAAGGCAGAGCGCAAGCGTGACGAGTGGGATGTGCTGGGCATCGACCGGGAAGAGCTCGATGATCTCCTCGAACACCTTGAGGTGAGCCTCGCCGATGCGGAATGTGATCACACGCTGAAGTTCTCCCGGGCCTGGGCCGATTCCAGGTCGCTGGCATGGCCCGAGCTGGAGTCCGGTCTGCTGGCCGCCGGCGGCGGTTGTGACTGCGAGGTGCTCTTGAACGTGGATCCGGACGAGAAGCTCTGACACCGACACCGACACTGACCTTCTGGCGAAACCGCCACGTCAACCACGGCTGCCCGCGGAACCTCGCCGCTCAGGGCTGGCCCGCCCGCTGCCTCTGAGCGGCGAATGCGATCATGAGGGCCGGACAGCGCCGCCGTGCGGCGACGTGGGGGAGGGACTGAGCGTGGCCCAGGGGCGGATGACGTACAACGTGCGGTACGCGACGTCCTTGCCGGTCGTCGTCCGTCGCGGCGACGGCGAGGGGCGCGAGGGGGATGTCGCCGTCGGGCTGCTCTGCCGCGTACCCGAGGGCCACGGAAGTGCCGCGCACCCCTCCGCCCGTACCTTCGACGTCGTCGGAGAGGGCCAGACCGCGATAGCCCGCGTGTCCACGGAGGAGACGAGCTCGCGCGTGAGCGGACGCCCCGCCGTGTACCGCGTCGACGATCCGTACGGCGCCCCGCTGGGCCGGATCACGTACCGGCGCGGACGTGCCCTGCTCGGCGCCCGGGCGCGCTGGACCGTCGAATCGGTGACCGGACACTCCCTGCGCGGCCTGCGCGGGCGCCTGTTCTGGTGGGCGGTGTGGTGGCCCCTCGGCCTGCCCGTGAGCCTGGTGTGGCTGATCCTTTCCCTGCTCGGCGAGGGCGACGGAGCCTTCGGCAAGCCGCGCAGGGTGATCTGGCGCGACTCCTCGCGCCGGGCGCACATCGTCTTCCGTGGGGTCGCGGACGAGTACCGGGTCCTCGACAGGAGCTGGGACCCCCGGCTGGTGGCCGCACTGCTCGGACTGCACCAGTCGTACGACCCGTCGGAAGGCGGCGGCGCGGACGGCTGGTACGCCGGTTCCCGCGGTCCGGTCCGGCCGTGAGGGGGCGGCGCTGTCAGCCGGGGAGTTGTTGCAGGGTCCATCCGTTGCCGTCGGGGTCGTTGAACGCCGCGTAGGAGACGACGGGCTTGCCCGGTGCCGTCATGTCCTGCACTTCTGCGATGTCGACCCCGCGCGCCAGTAGCTCTTCCCGGGCGGCGCGGATGTCGTCGACGACCAGGTGCAGGCCCTGGACGGAGCCCGGGGGAGTGGAGACGACGCCGACGCCGATGGCGATCGAACAGGCGGAGCCCGGGGGCGTCAGCTGGACCACGCGGAAGGCTTCGGTCGGGCTGAAGTCGAGGTCGACCTTGAAGCCGAGCCGATTCGCGTAGAAGTCCTTGGCGCGGTCGACATCGGCGACCGGGAGGGGGATCAGTTCGAGCCGGTAGTCCATGCTGGCGGTTCCCTTCGCGCACTCGTGTGGACGGCCCTCGGCGGGCACCCCGAGTGTTCCAGGTGCCCCCACCGTGGGTACCCACAACAGACCAATCGGGCCGCGGAATCGCCGCCTTGCCGCCGCGCCGCGCCACACCGCGCCACACCGCGCCGCACCCCACCCGCACGGCCCCGGCCGGTCAGCGCCCGCGCGTCGCCCCGGACGGCGCCGACGTCAGCCTCGGGTCGGCCTCACCCGCGGATACCGGCCAGGATCGGCGCGTCCGCGTCCGCGTCCACGTCCGCCGGGGACGCGCCGGCTGAGGCGGGCCGGAACCCCTTGACGAGCAGCCACCCCGCCAGCCCCAACTCCCACGCGAACACCGGGAGGGCGGCGACCGACCCCGCCACGGAGAGCTGCTCGTAGGCCCCGAACATCACGGCGACGGCCGAGGCGCAGATCAGCGGCCCGCCGACCAGCCCGAGCACGGCGATGAAGCGCGGCACGAGCCGTGCGCGGTAGGCCACGTACGCGAGCAGGACGGTGTTCAGGCCGAGGGCGATGTTGGGCCCGAGCAGGAACGTCCAGTCGTGCACGGCCAGGAGCGCGACGTCGGCACCGGCCGCCGGCCCCGCGTCCCGCCGCAGGGTGACGAGCGCCAGGACGGAGACGATCCCGAGGGAGATGACGGCCGCCTCCATCAGCCGCCCGAAGGCGTACCCGAGCGCGAGCCCCTCGCCGTGGCGCCGCAGGACGGGGAACAGTGCCGCCCCGGTACCGGCCACCGCCACCACGAGCACCACTTCGCAGATCACCCCGAGCAGCGCCCGCGTGTCGGCGCCCTCCGGGATCCGGCCGTCCGCCGCGCCCAGCAGCGGGCGGTACAGCACCGCCCCGGCTATCGCGGCGACCTCGGTCAGCAGGAACAGCGACCCGGTGGCCACCGCGGTTCTCCGGTCCGGACTCATCTTTCGGTACCCCTCACTTGATGGTGGTGTACGCCGTACACCTGGCGGCAACCATAGGTGTACGGCGTACACTCGTCAAGGAGAGGACGCCGTCGAGGAGGGAAGGCCGCACCGAATGACCCGGCAGGAAGCCACGCACGCGCAACGGATCCCCCTGAACAGGGACCGCGTCCTGCGCGCCGCCGTCGTGTTCGCCGACGCCAACGGCATCGACGCGCTCAGCATGCGCAAGCTCGCGCAGGAGCTGGACGTCGTACCGATGGCCCTCTACAAGCACGTGGCCAACAAGGAGGAACTGCTCGACGGCATGGCCGACGCCGTCGTGGACGAGATCGACCCGCCGGCCCCGGGCCCCGACTGGCGGCACGTGGTCCGGGAGCGGATCCTCTCCGCCCGGCGGGTCCTGCTGCGCCACGCCTGGGCGGCCCGTGTCATCGAGTCGCGGACCGGCCCCACCCCGTCCGTGCTGGCGTACCTGGACTCGATGGCCGGGAGCTTCCGGGACGGCGGGCTCTCCGCCGACCTCACGCACCACGTCATGCACGCGATGGGCAGCCGACTGCTCGGCTTCAGCCAGGAACTGTTCGACACCTCGGGTTCCGCGGGCCCACCGGACCCCGGGCTGGCGGCGCGCTACCCGCACATCGCGGAACTGGCCGCGACGGCCGCGCACGACGGGGGCTCGACGGTCGGCGGCGGCTGCGACGACCAGTTCGAGTTCGAATTCGCCCTGGACCTCCTCCTGGACGGATTCGAGAACCTCCGCCGCCAGGGCTGGACGTCCGCGCGGAAGGGGTAGCGCGCACGGGGTTGCCCCCGCGCCCCGTCAGTGCAGTCCGCCGTACGCGGCCATGATGATCTCCATGCCGCGGTTGTCCTCCTCCCGGTCCCGGTCGGTCATCCGGTTCATCACGTAGGCCACCGTCATGCGTGCGTCGGGATCGCTCACGACCAGCGAGCCGCCCCAGCCGCCCCAGCCGAAGGTGTTGCCGAACCTGCCGAAGCCCACGGTCCAGGACATCGGCGTGCGCAGGACCCGGTCGTCGCCGCGGAACACCTCCTGCCAGGCGGGCTCACAGCCCTGCGGAGACAGCAGCCGCACTCCGCCGGCCGATCCCCGGTTCGCCAGTACCGACTGGACGAGGGCGACGGACCGGGCGCTGCCGAAGCCGTTCACCGCGGGGATCTGCGCGCGACGCCAGGGCAAGGAATTGACGTCCCTGACCCGGATCGCGGCACCGGTGTTCTCCCGGCGCGTGCCGTCGAGCCCGAGCGGTGCACTGGCGGAGTACTCGTCGGTCAGGGAGGACGGCGGGATGAGCGGTGCGACGCGGTGGTCATGCTCGGCCGAGAGCCCGATGTGGAAGTCCGCACCCAGCGGCCCCGCCACTTCCTCGGCGAAGAACTCGCCAAGAGTGCGGCCGGTGACACGGAGGACGATCTCGCCGACGAGGAACCCGAAGGTGAGCGCGTGATAGCCGGCGGCCGTTCCGGGGTCCCATTCTGGAGCCTGCGCGGCCAGCCCTGCCGTCACGCCCTGCCAGTCGTAGAGCTCCTCGACCGCCGTCAACCCGGACAGGTCAGGCAGGCCCGCGGTGTGCGACAGCACATGCCGTACCAGCACGCTCTCCTTGCCGGCCGCGGCGAACTCCGGCCAGTAGGACGCGACCGGCGCGGACAGATCGAGCAGGCCCCGGTCGGCCAGGATCAGCGCACACAGGGCGGTCATGTTCTTGGTCGTCGAGTTCACGCAGGTGAGCGTGGTGCGCTCCCAACGGACGGACCGGCTCGCATCGGCGTACCCGCCCCAGATGTCGACCACCGGCTCGCCGTCCACGTAGACGGCCGCCGAGGCACCCACATCGTCCTTGCCGAGCAACGCCGCAAGTGCCTCACGGACCGCGGCGAACCGCGGCTCGCAAACTCCCTCGATATCAGTCATGGGTGCAAGCCTCCGGCGATGCCGGGGACGCCCGCCCGACAGTTCCCGCACGGGTTATGTCGGGCGAGGGCGCGCCGGAGCCCTCTCGACTCCCTCAAGACGCCTTGACGGCCGCGCCAGGGACTGGACCGCCAGGGCTGCGCACGCGGGGAACAACCCCGGCTTAGGCTCGGTGCCGGCCGCTGCGGCCCCCGCTGCTGCTGGCCAGGGTGGGCGTTCGTACGGCGGAAGCACAAGGGCGAAGGACGGATGCACGTGCTGGAGCGGCTGAATCAGGCGCTGGACCACCTGGAGACCTGCCTCGACCGCGAGGTCGACATGGCCGAGGTGGCCCGCATCGCCGCGGTGTCGGAGTACCACTTCCGGCGGCTGTTCTCCGCGCTCGCCGGAATGCCGCTCCCGGTCTACGTACGGCGCCGGCGGATGACGCTCGCCGGGGCCGAGGTGCTGGCCGGGGAACTGACCCTGCTCGATGTCGCGGTGCGGTACGGGTACGGCTCGGGCGAGGCGTTCGCCCGCGCGTTCAGGTCGGTGCACGGCATCGGGCCGGGGGAGGCCCGGCGCACGGGTGCGGTGCTCACGGCACAGCCGCGGATGTCCTTCCGTGTCGTCGTCGAAGGGGGTACGGCCATGCGGTACCGGATCGTGGAGAAGGAGCCGTTCCGGGTCGTCGGCAGGAAGGCCCGGGTCCCCCTCGTCCACGAGGGCCTGAACGCGGCCGCCGCGGCGCACCTCGCGAGCCTGGACGAGCAGGCGATCGTACGGATGAAGGAGCTGGTCCACCGGGAGCCGGAGGGTGTCCTGTCGGCGGTGGTCCACCTGACCGACAGCCGGGAGGAGGGCGCCGAAGTGGACTACTGGATCGGCGTGGTGGCCAGCCCCGGGGCGGCCGCGGAGGAACTCGACGCCCTCGACGTACCGGCCGGAACCTGGGCGGTCTTCGACAACCACGGGCCCTACCCGAGCGCCCTCCAGGAGCTGTGGCGCGACGTGTTCACCCAGTGGTTCCCCTCGAACCCGTACACGACCCGGCCGGGCCCGGAGCTCCTGCGGACGCAGCCGGTAGAGGTCGGCACGGAAACCGCTTCCCAACTGTGGATCCCGGTGGACCGGATCGGCCGCGGCAGCTCGGGGGCGTGAGCCCAGAAGTGCCCATTGGATGCATGTCCGTCTCGGCGTGCCCGAGTACGAGCTGTGGCCTGAAGGCGAGGCTCCGCAAGGGAACGGGGAACGTACGGATCCCGGTCGAAGCCGGCATCGCTCAACGGTTGTCGCGGCGAGCCCAGAGCGGTCGCTCCCGGGCGTTGGGCGACTGCGGCGCGGTGAGCACGGCGGCCGCTCCGATCGTGTCCTCTGCGTTCTCGGCGGTGATGATCGCCTCGATCATCAGGGGCACATGGTCCGCAGAGTCACCGCAGCCCCACGTATGCCTCATCGCCTGCCCGTCGACCTGATCATCCGGGGGTTGTTCCCCGGCGGTAAGTGTCTGCGGCGCCGGTGCTGCGTGTGGGCTGTGGCCCTTGGCTCTCGTCCCGGTCCGCGTCCTTCACCGGCTCGTCGAGGACGCGGCCAAGTGGGCGGGCTCGGGCGCCGAGTCGGGCTGCGCCTCGCCCAGGTGGTCCGGCAGGCCGAAGAGGGGGAAGAGGCGGTCGGTGTCGCGGTAGGCCGTGATGCCGCTGATCCGGTCGTCGCGGAACTCGACGACCTGGAGGGCCCAGGGTACGTAGCCGGCGCCGTCCGCGTGGGGGCGGTACTGGCCGAACGCCGGGGAAGCGTTCGCCATGGTCGGGACCAGACGTGAGCCGCGGCAACCGATCGCGGGGCCGGTGAGCCACGCGTGGATGTCGGGGGTGCCGCGCATCCACTTCGCGTACGGGGGCAGGCACAGCGTGGCGTCGACGTGCAGGAGCATGTTCAGCTCCTCCATGTCGTAGCGGGAGAAGGCCGTGGCGTACCGGTCGGCCAGCACCTGGCGGACGCTGTCGCTCGAAGGCTCGGCGGCCGGACCGTCCGTCGCACCGCGGCGGTCGGCCAGTGTGGCCCGGGCCCGCTGCAGGGAGCTGTTCGCCGAGGCGACGGTGGAGCCGTGCAGGTCGGCGACCTCGCGTGCCGAGAAGCCCAGGACGTCCCGCAGGATCAACGTGGCCCGCTGCCTGGGCGGCAGGTGCTGCAGCGAGGCGACGAACGCCAGCCGGACCGATTCGCCCGTCGCCGCGGCCGTCTCGGGATCGCCGCCGGGGCAGGGTTCCACCCACAGGACGGAGTCCTGCGGGGGCGATGGAGGGGTGTCGCCCCCGCTCGGACCGGACAGGTCCATCGGCAGCGCCCGCCGCTTGCCCGCCGCGAGGGCGTCCAGACACACGTTGGTGGTGATGCGGTACACCCACGTACGCAGCGTCGACCGGCCCTCGAACCGGTCGGTGCTCCGCCACGCCCGCACGAGCGCCTCCTGTACGGCGTCCTCGGCCTCGGCGTACGACCCCAGCATCCTGTAGCAGTACCCGGTCAGCTCCCCGCGGTATTCCTCGAGCCCCTCCGCCACAACGCCGGGCGCCCCGGTATCCCCCATGCCGCACTCCTTCGAAGAGACAGTCCCAGGCCGCTGACCTGGCCCTCCACTGTAGGAGCAGGCTCCTTGGGCGAAGCGAGGGGCTCCTCATAGGACTTGCTCGGGAGAGCTGGGCACACGTAGCTGGGCGGACGGGCCGACGTACTGCGGGGTTCACATGGCTGTGCGGCTCGTCGTGTACCCGGCGGCCAAGCCGGACCCGGGTGTCACAGGCCTTTCCTTCGTGGACTTCGCGCGATTCGCCTTGGCGGCGCTGAGCACGGTGGGCGCCGTGACGATGCTGCTGGCGGTCTGCGCGGGCCTGGGGCACGGTGGTGCTCGGTCCGATCGCCCTCGTCGAGAGCCTGGTGGCGGGCTTCTTCGCCCTGTTGATGCCGACGCCGCCGATCCCGGAGAACTGGGAGGCCCCGCGGCAGCCGGCCCCCGTCCGCGGGAGCCGGTGCAGGCGGGGCGACGGTGCCGAGCGGCACCACCGGTGCCACGTCGGGCGGCTTCCCCTGCTGCCCGAGCGGTGGTGCAGCGGCAGGCAGATCTCGCGGGTCCAAGGTCCAACGCCCCCCCCGTTGGTGTCCTCGTCACGGATGTGGAGCCGGACCCCGCTCTCTACCTCTCGGTGGTGCCGTCCTCGCCGTCGATCTCGTAGATCCGCGCCGGAAGGCGTTCACCGGCCCAGTCCAGGCCGACGCCCAGGTCGAACCAGTTCCGGTCCCTGCGGACCTTGGGCGGAGCGAGGTTCACCGCTGCCCAGGAGAACACCCCCAGGAGGATGGAACGCCCGTGCTGCGTTGAGCGCACGGACAGCGCGAACGGCGCGGCGAGTGCCGCGCGGGTGACCACCATGACCCGTTCGTTCTCGGCAGGTTGACGTCCACCCGTGAGGAACTTGGGCGTTTCCAGGATCTTGACCCACTCGACGACCGCGTCCGCGACCTGGGCGCGCAAGGACTCCTCGATGCCCTCCCGGACGGCGGCCGCGGGATCGTCGCCGAGCCAGCCGAGCCAGTGATCAGGATCGGTGAGCTTGCTGAAGTCGTCTTGTGGCACCCCGTGACGGGGATTCTCCTGATACTCGCCCGTCAGTTTCCCGTCACCGTCCACCAACCAGGCACCGCGGATCGCCTCGGGGGGTACGTAGCCGTTCGGGTCGTTGATGTACGTCGGGTCGATCTCGGCGACGCTGCCACCGGGATTCTCGGCAGCGGCGGCCAATAGGGCCGGCTCGTTCGGTATGCCCTTGCGTCGGCTTCGCGAGCCAAAGAGCCCCACGTTCCCCCACCCCCACCGCTGTGTCCGCCTCGTTCACCGTGATTCTGCCGTAGCGGTCAGGGCCGCATGCCGGGGCCCCTATGGCTTTGGCGAGCTCGTCGGGTGTGAGTTCGGACGTCTGGAACGATGTGCCCGTGCATGCTGGCGATCGGGTGGGCGAGGGTGTCTCCGCGGAGCTCGCGGCGTTCCTGCGCGGTGCGGATGACGGCCGCCCGGTGAGGATCGCTCCTTCCGCGTGCGGGTGCGGAGGCCGTGAGTTCTTCGTGTTGGTCAATGGGTCCGCAGCGGAGCGGGAGCGGCAACGTTCGCCGGGTTAGGTTTGCCGCATGACCGAACTTCCCGGTGGCGGCAGCGTCGCCGACACCTATCGCCACGCACCGAAACTGATAACGCCCGCCGACGACTTGCGCCTGCCCGGCGCCCATCTGAAGTGGTACGACCTGCGACGGGCCGAGCTGGATCTTTCCGAGGAGGAACGCCGGCAGGCCCGTGACTTCCTCCTCTCCGCGGAGCTGCCGTTCGACGACGAGCTGGGCTTCGTGATCCTCCACAAGTGCACGCCGACGTTCTCGTTCCTGCTGGTGCAGACCTGGCGCGGCGAGAACGAGCTCTGGGAAACGGTGTTCGCGAAGAACGACGGGCCGTTCCAGCTGCACACCTTCCCTGGCAACCACCGCGGCACGTTCTGCGTGTGGGAGATGGGTGCCGTCTGGCACGAGACCCAGGCCTGGACTCGGTACCTGGGCTCCGAGCGCGACGATCGGGCGAGGAAGGCTTATGTCGAAGACCGGTTCACCGGCATCGTCTGAGTGACGGGTCCCGGTAGCCGCGGCCGGTTCATCACCGCGCCGATCGGATCAGGTCGAGGTCACATGTTCCTGAACTGCGTGTGGGCGGGCGCCAGTTGTCGTCCTGGTGCCCGTCCAGCGCTGCCCCTCGTATGTTCGCCCCGTGTGGGGTCGGCGGATCCGCGAGCTCGGAGGTATTCCCAAGGACGACGCTGCCTGGACAGGTAGAATTTCCTGGTGCCACTCTTCACCTGCGCGAACTGCGGGCATCCGCTCACCGGAGATCTCCAGAAGGCGCGGCCCGCGCGAGAAACCGGTCAGCGGTCCAGTCATCGGATCGCCCCTCCGCGGATGGCCCGTGGAACCTACGCGATCAGCCAGGACGCCACGCTCTTCATCCTGCATCCCGACGACGTACATGGAACGGCTCCGCACCCGGACGACGAGCGCCACAACGGTTGCTGCGGGCTCGACGGCCAGGACGGACCCAATCTTGTCTGCGGAGCCTGTGGCGCAGATGTCGCCACCAAGCAGTCGGACTGCTGGACCCAGAACCTGGTGGCCCTGACCGCCGACGCGGTCGTCAGCGGAGCCGCGTTTCCAGCCTGAACGCGTTGACTGCCCGACGCCACGCGGAGAACGAACCATGCGTCGTCTGGCACCCCGCTGTCGCATGCTTGATCCCTGCTGAAGAGGCCGAACAGGTGGGGGCGCGGAATGTGGTCAATGGTGTCGTCGGGAGGGGTGCCGGCCAGGGAACGCTTCGACTGGTTCTCCGACCTGATCTCGCGCGAGGTGATGCCCGCCGCGCTCAGCAGCGATCGGCCCGCCGACTTCCAGGGCGAGGCAGCCGTGCTGGACCTGGGGCAACTCCGCGTGGCGAGGTTCGCCCTGTCACCCCTGCGCTCACGTCGCACGGCGGCGATGATCCGGAGCGGCGACCCGGAGCTGTACCAGCTGGCGCTGATGAGGCAGGGCGCCACGTCGTTGTCCCAGCACAGGAACGAATGCACCGTCGGTGCCGGGGACCTCCTGCTCTGGGACACCTCGAGGCCCTCCGACAACGAGATCCTCACCAACGGCGGCCCGGTGCGCGTGATGATCCTGCAAATCCCCCGGAACGTGCTGCCGTTGCGCACCCAACGCCTCGACCAACTGCTCGCCCGCCGCATACCGGGCCGTCGCGGCATCGCAGCGATCCTGGCCTCCTTCATGACCGCCCTCGAGGACCACGGCCCCGAGTGCACGCCGGCGGAGCTGCGCCGGCTCGACACGGTCGCCATCGACCTCGCGACCGCCTGCCTGGCACAGCACCTGGACTCCGAGGAGCAGCTCCCCGCCGAAGTCCGTGCCCAGGCCCTCCTGCAGCGGATCTACGCCTTCATCGAGCACAACCTCAGCGATCCGGATCTCACCCCGTCCGTCATCGCGGCCCGCCACAACATCTCCGTACGCAGTCTCCACCAGCTCTTCCAGAGCCAGACGGAGAGCGTCAACGTCCGGATTCGCCGGCGCCGCCTGGAGCAGGCCCGCTCCGACCTCGGCCGCCCCGAACCGGCCTCCCAACCGGTGCACGCAATCGCCGCCCGCTGGGGCTTCAGCGGCCCAGTGGTCTTCAGCCGTTCCTTCCGCGAGGCGTACGGGCTCAGCCCAACCGAGTTCCGTGCACTGTGCCTTGAGGAATCCCGCGCCAACCGTACGATGCGCTGATCAGCCCCTCGTCTCGACGCGCGCCGGGAGGTCCTCGATGCGGGAGCGCGGACGGACGAGCGTCCGCATCATCGCCGCGCCTGCCACCACTGCGCAGAGGTGCAGCACGACTCCGACGGCAGCGTTCTCCGGTGGCATGACATCGGCCCGATCCGCCGCCACCACGTACAGCATGAGGGGGAGCTTCCAGGCGCTCCATGCGAACAGCGAGCCTGATCCGACCCACCCGAGCAGCAACGGGATCCAGCGCGGCAACCCGGCGGGACGCGCCCGGGCGACCGTCCAGACGGCAGCGGATCCGGCGAGCGCCCAGAACCCCCATACGGCGGTCAGCACGTACCCGTCGGTGGTCCGCTGGGCCGGGCGGGCGATGCCCAGGGTGCCGCCGGCCGCCCAGTAGAGCCAGACCAGGCCCACCGCGGCACCGACGAAGGCCGCCCACGGCGGCACCGCACGCGGACCGTCACCGACGCGCCCGATGAACGCGTCCGGCCAGCGGCGCCGCAGATACGCCGGCACCGCGAGAGCCAGCCCCAGCCCCATCCCCGCGAAGCCGAACTGGACGAGTACCCCTTCCCAGACCGGCATGACGGGGTCATCACCGCCGCCACCGCCGCCGCCCTGCGAGTCACCGCCCACATTCAGGAGCGCACTCAAGAGACCGAAGGGCAGCACCGAGACGAGCAACCCCGAGCCCACCCAGGAACAGAACGCGACCAGCGCCCCCGGCACCCGCATCCCCCACGGCCGCACCAGCGCGAGTGCCAGAGCGATCCCGATGACCGCCATGCCGACCGTGACGACGTTGAGCACCACCCACTCCGCCAGGCCGAACCCCTTGCCGACCGGCAGCACCCCCACGAGGGAGCCGGCCACCCACGAGACTTTGATCAGCAAGTACGGCGACAGGGCCAGAGCCGCGCCATATGCCGCGTTCCGCCCAACCCGATCCCAGCGTTCCACCCGGACGCTCCTTCTGTCGGCAGGTACCCAGCCTCCGGCCTCACCGCCCCGGCCACGTCCGCCGCCGGACGTATCCACCTCCCCCGCCCGGGGGAGGCCACGGGCGGCAACCGGCTACCGAAGGACCACGCCGAGAATCCTCACGCGCAGGTTCGTTGCGCTCCGGCTAGTCGATGACGGCGGCGCTCGATGCCCTCGCGGTTCTGCACGTCACCACCAGCCGGCCGGCCGGAGCGGACTACGGCCGGTTCGACCAAGGGGCCGTCTCAACTGGGTTGATCACTAGGCTCGCTCTTGTGACATCGTGGGTGGCGCGGCCGGTTCCGGACGGGTCGGGGGAGTTGTTTCAGCGGGTGGTCCCCGGCTGCTCCGGTGCGTCCCCAGAGCGGTGGCCGACGGGCAGGTTCGCCGAGTGGAGCTCGGCACGAAAGGCTCAAAGATCCACTTGATCGCCGAGCGGTCCGGTCTGCCCCACTCGATCGGGGTCTCCGGCGCGAACACCCACGACAGCCAGCCTTGAATCCCTTGTCCGCGGCATCCCGCCCATCCGATCCCGTCGCGGACCGCGACGACGGCCCGCCAAACTCCATGGCGACAAGGGGTACGACTCCGACCACCTGCGAACGTTGCCGCGCTCCCGCAACATCACCCCGCGCATCGCCCGGAAAGGCATTGAACCCTCTCAGCGCCTGGGTCGCCACCGTTGGACAGTGGAACGAACGGTGGCCTGGCTCGCTGGATGCCGCCGTCTGCACCGCCGCTACGAGCGCAAGGCCGAACACTTCCTCGCGTTCGCCGGCATCGTCGCCACCCTCGTCTGCTACCGGCGTCTGGACAGGTGAGCCGGTTCATGCGACGCCGAGGAACCCCGGGTCAGCGCCGTCGAACTGAAGGCATGAGTCTCGGCTCACGCCAAGGAGTTCCGCCATGGGCACCGCGCGACGGCTGGTCGCCGACAGGTCCTGGCGGGCCTCGGCCGACCACAACGGCGGGAAGAACGACAGTCCCTGCCGGCCCTCCAGCGCTGCGACCTCACTGCGCCAACCGTCCCACCGCAGGCTTTCATAGAACTCCTGGAGTCCTCCGGAGAAGATCCAGGACAACCATGCCGAGTGGCCGGCGCCCAAGGCCTCCCAGCCGAGCGCATCAGGGGCGAAGTAGATGATCTCGCCGGGATCACCGGGCCGACCGGCCTCACGGGGGTGACCCCCCCGTTGAGCGCGAAGACCCCGCCCAGCACGTCGTGCGCAACCACGAGACCAGCGCCGGGCGACTCTCCCCGGAAGCGTGACGCTTCCGCGAACGCTTCCCTCCGCACAGAATCAGGCAGCAGACTCACCCTCACGGCCTTCGTCGTGGTCACGTGCACCTTGGTCGGAGCACATGATCAGACGAGGGCCGCCCCCACGTCCGGCGAATGCCCAGGTGAGCGACCTAGTGCGAGACGTCGTTCGATGCCGGATGCCACATCGATCCAAACCTGCCGATGCGAGTGCAGTCCACCGGACTTGACAACGCTCACCAGTCGATCTCTCCGTCCTCGGCTACGGAGGGATGGGCGACGGGATCGAGCCGGTCGGTCCGATCGTGGTGTTCCATGGCCTCAGCCACCTCGTGGAGCCAGGTTCCAAGGCTCGGCCACCCCAGGAAGTAGGCATAGTCGGCGTGCGGGGCGCGACCGAGATGGTCACGCCACAACCCCGGGCCCGCATCGATGAAGTGCTCATCGCCATCGCCGCCAGCGAAGGGGATCCACTCCGTTCCCCACCAGGGAGTCTCCTGCTCGTCTGGGTCGTCCTCACCCTCCCAGATCGTCATGCGCCTCTGTCTCACGTCGGCGATTGCATCCGTGGAGTACAGCGGGCCGCACGGCAATATGCCGAGATAGGACGAATCCCCGTCGTGGCACAGCAGTGACGCGCGCAGGTCGGTGGGAAGACGTAGGCCCAACGCGACTTCGAGCTGGTCGACGGCATGCGGCGAAGCCGGAGGAGCAAGCTCTGCGAGTCGAGCGGGCGCATTCCGGGCCAGCCATGTGTCGATGCGCTGCCAGGAGGTGGCAACGGGAGGAATCACCGGCGTGATGCCGATCCGAGGCGGCTCAATCATGAGCTGAAGCATCTCACCCGGGTTCAGCAGCAGGCTGCGAGGTGCAGGTTACGAGCGCTTCTCATGTGCTTGGGCGGGCTGGAAGATAAAGAACAAGCTAAGGGCGGGCGGAGCTGAGTTCGCGGGCGTAGGAGGCGAGGGCGGCAAGCTGATGGGGGAAGTCGGCGCCGACGACTTCGGCTGATGGTTCCTGCATGGCGATGGTGAAGGTGACTCGGCATCCACCGGCGCCGTCGGGCTCGATGCGGTGGGTGAACCGGCTGGGGACGTCGTTCACGGACACGTCGTCGCTGTAGCCCACCCCGGGAATCACGTCTACGAGCGTGGTCCTCGCCGGTGCGGGCATGAACCCGAACTTGATCCACTGGATGGTGCCGTCGATGAAGGGGCCGTCCAGGGTGACGGATTCGACCCGTTCGTCCCATGCCGGGTGATGTTCGGTCGGGCCGGAGAGGATCTCCCAGATGGTCTCCGGTGACACGTCAGGCATCTCGAGGGTGTGCGAGTGGTGGTAGGTCACCGTGCGATGATACACATTAGTATGTGGCACATAATAATTTTGAAGCTATCGATGTAGTCCAGGCCTGGGCCCGTCTGGAGCGTGCTTTCGCCAAGCTCAACCAAACCCTCGAGCGCGACTACGGCCTGACCGGCCAGCAGCTGGCAGTGTTGCGGATGGTCGCCGACTGGGCCGGCCCTGGTCAGGCCGTGCCTCTGGCGACACTGCGCGAGCGTCTCTTCATGCATCCCGCCACGATCGGACAGCTGCTGGACCGGTTGGCCGATCGAGGCTTGGTCGTACTCGCGCCGGACCCGCAGGATCGCCGTCGGCGCCTGGTCCACGTCACGGAGCAGGGGGGCGGGGTGCTGGCCACCGCTCCGCTGGCCGGTCCGGTGAGGCTGCGTCATGTAGAGGTCGAACCCGAACGGCTGGGACGCCTCGCCGAGGCACTGGACGACGCCGTCGCCCTGTTCGGGCTGCAGGATTACGGGCCCGAGCGCCGGTGATCGGCGTCCGGCGGCAGCCGGCAGTGGGCCCGCCCTCGAAGGATCTGTACGGGACCTGCGGCCACCGGCTGATCTTCGGTCTTCACGCACCGACGATCAGCGGTGGCCGCGCCCGTTACCGGACAGGCCCCGACCAGTAAGACTTCGATCCACAGCTGGAGTACTGGACGGACTCCTGGAACGGCGCCCGTTACCTGTAGCGGTAGAGGATGCGGCCGCGGGTGAGGTCGTACGGGCTGAGTTCCACGATCACCCGGTCGAACGGAAGGATCTTGATGTAGTTCTTCCGGATCTTCCCACTGATGTGGGCGAGCACCTTGTGCCCGTTCTCGAGCTCCACCCTGAAGTTTGCGTTACGCAGACACTCGATGACGGTGCCCTCGGTCTCGAGGGCGCCTGCTGCTCTTGGCAAGTTCGCTCACTTTCCCGTTCTGTGACGGTGTGGTTGGCAATGAAATGAATGGCGGTGTGGACAGTGGCCCCGGCGGGGCGTCAGCGGCGCACCAACTCAAGGTTACGACTGGCAAGTTGAGCTCCGGCGCTCGTGAACAAGGCCAAGGCCGCTTCGTTGGATTCGTCGACTTCGGCCCGCACGGTCGCGACCCCGGAGAGGTGCAGCCCGCCCAGGACCGAGGCCAGCAGCGCCCTGGCGATGCCGCGGCGGTGCTCATCGGCCCGAACCGCGATCAGGCCGATGCGCGGTTGCCGGGGACGGGGAGCCAGTCGGACCATCCCCACGTAGCGATCGGCCTGGACTGCCACCGCGTACTTCGACGGGTCCACCACGGTGACCCCGGCCGGGAGCGGAATCACCTCGGCCGGCATCCGCCGCCAGCCGACCGTGGCCTCGACCTCGTCGCGAATGGCCCGGTCCAAGGCGTACAGGGGTTCCTGCTCCGCCTCTCCGAGGGGGACGATCCGCACGCCCGAGGGCGGTTCTGCGAGGCCGAGCCCCGTGGCCGCGGGGTCGGTGGGCACGATGTACTCGCGCTCCCGCCTTCCGATCGCGAAGCCGGCCCGTTGCCACCCGGATGCCGAGTCGAGGTCGCCCTCGTCGACCAGCGTGTGGAGGGGGCCCGGGAGGTCCGCCACCATTGCGGCGGCGAGGTGGTCGAAAGCCCCGGTGTGCCATGCGTCGATGCTGAGGAAGAGACGCCCGTCGGGCCGGCTCGTCGCATCGCCGCGGCCGACCGGCCGGTCGCCTTCGAGGGCATGCCATTCGTGTTCCGCGACCCGTGTGATCGCTACGGCGGGATCGCCCGCACGGGGAGTGGAGGATGCGGGATTCATAGGTTTCGGCCCTTCGGGAGTGCCTTGTCGTTGAGGCACTCCCGGCGACGCCTGCGTCAGCCGCCCACCGTGACGGAAAGGGGGAGTGCCCACCTGCATACAGCGTTCATGGGTCACACCTCCTTCGTTCGGTCACGTCCTCCGGCACCGTACAGACCGGTGACCGGTGCGGCCAAATCCTTTTCGCCGTGGACGGGAGCCGGGTGCCCGGCTCAGCCCTCCCCAGGAGTCCGGCCCAGCGCGGGTCGGTCAGGGATGGCGTCCTGGCCGCGCCACGTCCCAGGGCCCCGCGTGCCGTGGGACGTGGGGCGTGATCATCGCGGGCCGCTCAGCCCCGGGACGAAGGCGCCGGCAGCCGGGTCGCGGCGTCCGTGGCCGTCTTACGGGCGTGCAGGACGCTCGCGCCCAGAGGCAGCGGTGAGTGGCCGACGAGACGGAGGCCGGCGTCGTCGAGCAGTTCCGCGTAGTGGTCGGCCCGGCGCTCGCGCCCGCCGACGTTGCACATCATGTGGAGGTCCCAGGCCGTGGCCAGCGACGGCGAGCCGTCCGACGGCAGCAGCCGCTCCACGACGAGCAGGTCGGCGTGGGCCGGCATGGCCCGGGCGCAGTCCCGCAGGATCTCCCGGCAGCGGTCGTCGTCCCAGTCGTGCAGCACCCGGGACAGGACGTACACGTCGCCGCCCGCAGGCACGTCAGCGAAGTCGCCCACCCGGTAGGTGCAGCGGGCCCCCACGCCCAGCGCGTCGAGGTGCCGGCGGGCGGCCTCCGCGACGTGCGGGCGTTCGAGCAGGACGCCGTCCAGGGAGGGGCGCGCCGTCAGGATGCGGCCGAGCAGCTCGCCGGTGCCGCCCGCGACGTCCACGACCGTCCGGCGGCGGGGTACGGCGTGGGCTTGAGCGCCGATCTGAGCGCCGACCTGGGCGCCGGCTTCGGCTCCGGCCGCGACGAGGACCGGGTGCGCGGGCAGCGGATCGAACATGCGCCCGCTCGCGGCCATGGACTGGTCGAAGCGTTCACCGAGTTCGGGCTGGCGGGCGAAGTAGTCGAAGTGGTTCTCGCCGAAGAGCTGCTCGAAGCCGGTCTGCCCGGTGCGCACGGCATGGACCAGCAGCGCGAACGACTGGTAGAACGCGCCGCCGTACATGAGGGCCAGCGACCGCATCGACCCCGGCGAGTCCGCGTGCAGCAGTACCCCGAGTTCCGTGAGGCGGAAGCCGCCCGGCTGCGCCGCCACCACGCCCAGCATGGCGAGGTAACGCAGCAAGGTGGCGAGGTTGCCCGGGTCGGCCTCGACGGCCCGAGCCAGGGCATCCACGCCGATGACGCTACGGGGCCCCGTGCCGGCCCCGGCGTCCATCGCCTCGGGCAGCCGCAGTTGCGCGCACGCCGCGAGGGCTTGGGTCGTCCAGGCGCCGGTCATCAGGCGCAGGAGCGTTTCCGCCGGCTGACCGTCCTGGCAGGCGGCGAGGTGGGGGGTGAGTACGCTGCGGTGGTCGCCGCTCGCGTAGAGCTCGACCCGCCGGTACCCGGCCTTGGAGTCGGGGGGTGCCCCGACGTCGACCACCGTGCCGTCCTCGTGCGGGTTGTAGCCACCGCCGTCGGCGAGCGCACCGTGCCGCGCGAAGGTCTCGCACAGGCCGCGCAGCACCAGCGGGTCCGGCCGCTCGACCTCGAAGGCGAGGTGCGCCTCGTGGTCCCAGGCCCGCTCGTGCACGGCGACTTCCGTCAGCTCCGAGCCCGGCGGGACGGACAGGGCGAACACCTCGACCATCCGGCGCTCGCCGTCGGTGCAGTGCACCGAGGGGCGAAGAATCCTTACGTCCAGTTCCCCGGCCTGGCGTCGATGACGCAGGGCCAGCCGCTCCCGTACGACCACGCTCGGCTGCGCCACCGCGTCCCCGTCGAGTCCGCAGGCGGTCAACTGCTGCCGCAGGGAAGGGTCATCGGGCGGAAAGACGAGCAGCGCGGCGTGCGCGAAGCGGCAGCGGTCGGCCAGCGCCCGCAGTTCCAGGCCGTCGAGACCGGGCAGCAGGAGGCGCAGCAGGGTGGCGGTGTCCTGGTGTCGGACGAAATCGACCGCGGCACTCAGGCGGGCGGTGTCGCCGGGGGCTTCCGCAGGCGGGACCTCGGCGGCTTCGGTGGCCTCGATGGCCTCTGCGGGTGTCGAGATCGGTGTCGTCATGGAATAGACATCCTCGTTCTGGTCCATTGAGGTACTCGGGAGGTGCTGGACGTGCTTCGGTGGGGGAGGAGCGGCGGGAGCGCGGGGGCGGCCGGGGCGGGCAACGGAGGCGGCTCGCGGGCATGGGGAACGCACGCACGGCAAGCCGAAGGACCGGCCGGTCTCAGGGGTCTGGGTGACGAGGGGCCGGATGCTCAGAGGCCGACGTAGTTCTCCGCGAACCAGTCCTGCTGGGTGCGCGAAGTGCGCAGCGCCTCGATCCGGGAACGACGCAGCCGGTCCTGGAAGAGCGAGCCGTTGCCCGGGCCCTCCTGCGGGGTGCCCGCCTCAGGCTCGGCGTGCAGCAGCCGGATCATCCAGTGCGAGAACTCCTGCGCGCGCCAGATGTACGCCAGGCACTGCGCCGAGTAGCGGTCGAGCGGGGCGGGATCGGAGCGCGTGAGGGCGGCGGTGAGGGCGTGGGCGAGGATCTCCGCCTCGAGCACCGCGAGGTTCGCGCCCTTCGCGGCGGACGGGCTGATCAGGCTGGCGGCGTCCCCGACGAGGAAGAGCGAGCCGTGGCGCAGCGGCTCCAGTACGTCGGACTCCAGGTCGACGACGGTGCGTTGGGTGATCGGGCCACGCCGGAGCGGTCCGTGGTCGGCCGCGCCCAGGCGCAGCGCGAGTTCGTCCCAGATCATGTCGTCGGACCAGGCGTCGGGGGTGGTTCCGCGCGCGATCTGGAGGTAGTACCGCGTGACCTCGGGGGAGCGGGCCATGTGCCCGGCGAAGCCCCGGGGGTGGATCGCGTAGCCCACGGCGTCGAGGCTCGGCGGCGCCTCGGTGAGGAGACCGAGCCAGGTCACGCCGTGGTCGCGGTGGTAGCGGCGGACCGCCCCGGCCGGGAGCGAACGCCGGGAGGCGCCGTGGCGTCCGTCGCACCCGGCGACGTACCGGGCGTGCCACCGGCTCGGGCGGCCGTCCGCGTCGTGCACGTCGACCGCGGGCCGCGTACCGTCGGCGTTGCGCACGGCGTCGGCCTCGGTCTCGAAGTGGATCCGGCCGCCGTTGGCCAGGTACCGCGCCAACAGGTCGGTGACCAGCTCGTGTTGCGGATAGACGGTGTGCTGCTCGCCGGCGCCGAGGCGGCTGTAGTCGAGCCGGAAGCGATCGTCCTCGGTACGGAACTCGCAGACTCCGTGCTGTTGTCCGCGGCGCCGGAGGCCCTCGGCGAGGCCGTGCCGATCGAGGAGGCGCACGGTGTGCTCGGCGAGATAACCGGCGCGCGCCCTGGTCTGTACGTGCTCGCGGGCGGCCCGCTCCAGGATCACGCAGTCGACTCCGGCTACGAGTAAGAGGTTCCCGAGAACCAGCCCCGCGGGCCCGGCCCCGAGGACGACCACGTCGGCCGAGTCCTGTGGCGTTCGGGTGTTCTGACCTGCTGTCATGAAGGTGGATCATAAGCGCAGGAAACTTAGCGGATTGACATAAATCACCCGAATGCCACAGTGACGGATGGGGTTATTGAGGTCTGAGGGACAGCAGTGAACGAGAGGGCCCTACGGCACGAGCCCGCCCCGGACGCCAGGATGAGCCGCCGGGCGCCGATGGGTAAGCGGCGTAGTCCAGGCACCGGTTGACGATCCGGGGCGTTTGTCGAAAGCGCTCGTCGCGCGGTGATCATGGGCGGATCCCGCCGGCCCGTCGTCATCTACCCGGGGAAACGATCTCCTCCAGGGTGCGGGGCAGCGGATAGGTACGCTCCGCAGGGAGCAACCGCTGCGCCTTGGCGGCCTGCCCGGTTTGTATCAGTGCGGAGGCCTTGCGGATCTGGGGGGTGAGGTCGGTGAGGCTGACGATCCAGTCGTCGGTGAACGTGCGGATCAGGTGGCGGCTGATGCCGACCTGGATGCTGTAGTGGTTCAGTGCCGTTCCGCGCGGCGAGCGCTCCGGGTCCCACTGGACATGAACGGCTGCCCGGGCCACTGCCGCCGGGTCGGCGGTCGTCAGCACGGCCTGGGACAGGGCTTCCTCCCAGCCCTCCCGAGTGATCCGCACCGCGAGAACACGTTCCTGGCCCGGCTTGCGGGCCCAGTTGCTGCGGTGCATCAACCACATGAACGACGGCTTGATCCACGTCATTCGGTGGAACGAGAACGGCGCAACGAAGCGGCCCGCCCGCAGTGCCGCGTCGGCGATGGCAGGCGAGTACGCCTGGTAGACCACGATCGTGCGCGCATCGTGGTCGGCGCGAATCTGATACTGGGGCGTCATGCGCCGCACCCTGCCAGCTGGTCCGTCGGGGGGGCGAGGCAAATTCGCCTCACCCCGCCGCGGCAGGTCAGTCCGTGCCGACGACCTTCACGGTGACCGGGGTACCGGCCTCGACCGTGCGGCTGACGGTGCAGAGC
>NZ_JBSGXB010000022.1:0-47939 GCF_053609185.1 Streptomyces sp. NPDC054956
GTGCCACCCCGGGCCGCGGGGCCCTCGTACGACTGACTACGACCGACTACGACGGAATCAGAAGCGGCGCGTGATGAGCGCGCGCTTCACTTCCTGGATCGCCTTCGTGACCTCGATGCCACGCGGGCACGCGTCGGTGCAGTTGAAGGTCGTGCGGCAGCGCCACACGCCGTCCTTGTCGTTCAGGATCTCCAGCCGCTGCTCGCCGGCCTCGTCACGCGAGTCGAAGATGAAGCGGTGCGCGTTGACGATCGCCGCCGGGCCGAAGTACTGGCCGTCGTTCCAGAACACCGGGCACGAGGACGTGCACGCGGCGCACAGGATGCACTTGGTGGTGTCGTCGAAGCGCTCGCGGTCCTCGGCGGACTGCAGGCGCTCGCGCGTCGGCTCGTTGCCCTTGGTGACCAGGAACGGCATGACGTCCCGGTACGCCTGGAAGAAGGGCTCCATGTCGACGACGAGGTCCTTCATCACCGTCAGGCCCTTGATGGCCTCGACCGTGATCGGCTTCTCCGGGTTGATGTCCTTGATCAGCGTCTTGCAGGCGAGCCTGTTCTTGCCGTTGATCCGCATCGCGTCGGAGCCGCAGATGCCGTGCGCGCACGAGCGACGGAAGGTGAGCGAGCCGTCCAGGTCCCACTTGATCTTGTGGAGACCGTCGAGCACGCGCTCCTTCGGGTCGATCTCGATCTGGAAGTCCTGCCAGGTCGACTCTTCCGAGATCTCGGGGTTGAAGCGGCGGATCCGGAACGTCACCGTGATGAACGGCGAGGCGGCGGCCGCCGCCTCCATCGCGTCCGTCTTGGACAGGGTCGGGGTGGCCATCAGTACTTACGCTCCATCGGCTGGTAGCGGGTGACGACGACGGGCTTGTAGTCCAGGCGGACCGAGTCCTGGCCGTTGTCGTCGACCTCGCGGTACGCCATGGTGTGGCGCATGAAGTTGACGTCGTCGCGGTTGGGGTAGTCCTCGCGGTAGTGACCGCCGCGGGACTCCTTGCGCGCCAGCGCGGACACGGCCATGACCTCGGCCAGGTCGAGCAGGTTGCCCAGCTCGATGGCTTCCAGCAGGTCCGTGTTGAAGCGCTTGCCCTTGTCCTGGACGGACACGTTCTTGTAGCGCGCGCGCAGCTCCGCGATCTTCTCGACCGCGGTCTTGATCGTCTGCTCGGTGCGGAACACCATCACGCAGGCGTCCATCGTCTCCTGGAGCTCCAGGCGCAGGTCGGCGACCCGCTCGTTGCCCGTGGAGGCGCGCAGGTGCTCGACGAGGTCGATGACCTGCTGCGCCGGGTTCTCGGGCAGCTCGACGTAGTCGTTGGCGTGGGCGTACGCGGCGGCCGCGATGCCCGAGCGCTTGCCGAAGACGTTGATGTCCAGCAGCGAGTTGGTGCCCAGGCGGTTGGCGCCGTGCACCGACACGCACGCGACCTCGCCGGCCGCGTACAGGCCCGGGACGACGGTGGTGTTGTCCGCGAGGACCTCACCCTCGACGTTGGTCGGGATGCCGCCCATGGCGTAGTGCGCGGTGGGCTGGATCGGGATCGGGTCCGTGTACGGCTCGATGCCCAGGTAGGTGCGCGCGAACTCGGTGATGTCCGGGAGCTTCGCGTCGAGCTGCTCCGGCGGGAGGTGCGTCAGGTCCAGGTACACGTGGTCACCGGCCGGACCGCAGCCGCGGCCCTCACGGATCTCGGTGTAGATGGAGCGCGAGACGACGTCACGGGACGCGAGGTCCTTCATGACCGGCGCGTACTTCTCCATGAAGCGCTCGCCGTCCTTGTTGCGGAGGATGCCGCCCTCACCGCGGGCGCCCTCCGTCAGCAGGATGCCCATGCGCCAGATGCCCGTCGGGTGGAACTGGAAGAACTCCATGTCCTCGAGCGGCAGGCCGCGGCGGTAGCAGGCCGCCTGGCCGTCACCCGTGAGGGTGTGCGCGTTGGAGGTCACCTTGAAGAACTTGCCGGTGCCGCCGGAGGCGTAGATGACGGACTTCGCCTGGAACACGTGGATCTCGCCGGTGGCGAGCTCGTACGCGACCACGCCGGCCGACTTCTTGACGCCGTCCTCCTCGACCAGGAGCTGGTCCAGGACGTAGAACTCGTTGAAGAACTCCACGCCCTCCTTGACGCAGTTCTGGTAGAGCGTCTGGAGGATCATGTGGCCCGTGCGGTCCGCGGCGTAGCAGGACCGGCGGACCGGCGCCTCGCCGTGGTTGCGGGAGTGGCCGCCGAAGCGGCGCTGGTCGATGGTGCCGTCCGGGGTGCGGTTGAACGGCAGGCCCATCTTCTCGAGGTCGAGGACCGCGTCGATGGCCTCCTTCGCCAGGATCTCGGCGGCGTCCTGGTCGACCAGGTAGTCACCGCCCTTGACCGTGTCGAAGGTGTGCCACTCCCAGTTGTCGTCCTCCACGTTCGCGAGCGCGGCGGCCATGCCGCCCTGCGCCGCGCCCGTGTGGGAGCGGGTGGGGTAGAGCTTGGTCAGCACGGCGGTGCGGCTGCGCTTCGTCGCCTCGATGGCGGCGCGCATGCCCGCGCCACCAGCGCCGACGATGACGGTGTCGTACTTGTGGATCTTCATTGGTTTCGCCTCAGCCCCGTTGCCTAGCGGATGTTCGGGTCGAAGGTGAAGATCACCAGCGTGCCCAGAAGAATGGTGAACACCGTGGCGGTGTAGAGCAGGCCCTTGAGCCACAGACGCGTGTTGGCGCGCTCCGCGTAGTCGTTGACGACGGTGCGCAGACCGTTGGCGCCGTGCAGCATCGCCAGCCACAGCATCAGCAGGTCCCAGCCCTGCCAGAACGGGGAGGCCCAGCGGCCGGCCACGAAGGCGAAGCCGACCTTGGAGACGCCGCCGTCGAGGACGAGCTGGATCAGCAGGTGGCCGATGACCAGGACGACGAGCACGATGCCCGAGAGGCGCATGAAGAGCCACGCGACCATCTCGAAGTTGCCGCGGGTCGAACGAGGGGTCTTGCCGGTGCGCTTGCGCGGCGCCTCGATGTACGGCGCCGGGTTGTCGACGTCGTAGAGGGAGACGCCTTCGACATCACCGATGGCCTGAGCGGAAGAAGTGTCGGAAGACATGGGTGTCACTTCCCGAACAGTTGGAGGTAGGCGTGGTGCAGCACGGGGTAAACGGCCCCGGCCATCAGCACGACCCAGATGCCCACGACCGACCAGAGCATCTGCTTCTGGTAGCGGGGGCCCTTGGACCAGAAGTCCACGGCGATGACACGGAGACCGTTGAGCGCGTGGAAAAGGATGGCGGCGACGAGGCCGTACTCCATCAGCGCGACGATCGGAGTCTTGTAGGTAGCCACGACATCGTCGTACGCCTCGGGGGAGACGCGGACGAGAGCGGTGTCGAGGACGTGTACGAACAGGAAGAAGAAAATGGTGACGCCGGTGACTCGATGAGCCACCCAGGACCACATTCCTTCCCGGCCGCGGTACAACGTTCCAGCCGGCACGGAAAACCCTCCGGAAGCGGGGCGGGGGCCAGCCGGCTTCTTTGTCGGTCGGGCCCGGCCGGGTACGGTCCTCCGGCCCCGGACATCGTAGCGACGCTTTGTCGGTTCCCTCGCGCGGGGGCCATCGGTGTGATCAAACAGGCACGGACGGACTATCCCACAGGGGCGAATAGCCCGAATTCGACAGCTGAGGCACCATCTGTCGAGGTCAGCCAGCGTGTCAGATCTGCCAGCCGGGCCTGCGCGACACGACGGAGCTCGTCCGCGGAGATCGCGCGCTCCTCGTCCACCTCCAGCTCCATCCGCCGCCGGATCGCCGCCAGCAGCTGGTCCGCCTGCTCCTCCGGGGTGTGCCCGTCGAGGCAGATGACGAAGGCGTGGCCGAAGGTCCGCTCGTACTCCGCGTGGGCGGCGTCCAGCGCGAGCAGCGCGGCGTACGAGGCCCCCTGCTCCAGCTCCGGCGGGAACTCGCCGGCCAGCGCCTCGGAGAGATCGGCCTGGGAGAGGTCGTACGAGGCTTCGTCCGCGGCGGCGAGCAGCGCGCCGTGGTCGGGGTAGGGGCGGTGGGCGGCCACCCGGTGGGCCCAGCGCCGGCTGCCGCAGCAGTGCAGCAGGGCCGCGTGGGCGGCTTCGGGGGACAGGGCGTTGAACCGCGCGAGCCCTGAGCCGTGCGAGGGGTCGGAGCCTCCGCGGGCCTGTGCCGGAAGGTGGCTGGACAGCGGGGGGCTCCTCGTGGCGTGGCGCGGGTGTCCCGCCACGCTATCGACGTGGGGCGGGGTGTGTCGTACCCATCCCGGGTTTTCACCCGTAAGTGAGCCGAAAGGATGACGGGGCCGCGTGTCGTGGCCACGCGGGGCGAGCGGGCATGATGGCCGCGGGGGCGGCCGGAAAGGGCCGGAAAAGGGGAGGGCGACCGAGGCCGCCACCCCCCACAGGAGAGGCCCCGATCGCCATCCGTCACGGACTCGTGCGACAAGCCCGTACCCCTGTCAGCGTCTTCGGTGCGTTTTGTGTCACACCTCGCTCCGCGCAGGAATGGTTGCTCGTTGTACAACTCGTGGACGAAGGTGCTTGAAACCCGTAACGTGCTGATTTGCGCCACACGTACAGGACAGTGAACGGGTTGGGGACTTTGCTGGGGGACGACGCGGAGCTGACCACCGCGGTGCTCGCGGCACAAGACGGCGACGAGAACGCGTTCCGTACTGTGTACCGCGCCGTGCACCCACGCCTGCTCGGATACGTCCGCACCCTCGTCGGAGACGCGGACGCGGAGGACGTCACCTCCGAAGCCTGGCTGCAGATCGCCCGCGACCTCGACTCCTTCACCGGCGACGCCGACCGCTTCCGCGGCTGGGCCGCCCGGATCGCCCGCAACCGTGCCCTCGACCACATCCGGATGCGCGGCCGGCGCCCCGCCGTCGGCGGCGACGAGACCGAGCTGACGGGCCACGCCGCCGAGTCCGACACCGCCGTCGAAGCCATGGAGTCCCTCTCCACCGGCCGCACGATGGCGCTCATAGCCAGGCTCCCGCAGGACCAGGCGGAAGCAGTCGTCCTGCGGGTCGTCGTCGGCCTCGACGCCAAGAGCGCGGCCGAGACCCTCGGCAAGCGGCCCGGCGCGGTACGCACGGCCGCGCACCGGGGTCTGAAGAAACTGGCCGAGATGCTCGGCGCGGAGGGCGGTTTCGAGACCGGCTCCGACATCGGCTCCGGACCGGGGTACGGACTCGGCGATAATGGCGCCGGCCGGTCACGGGACGCGGGGGGCGAGAGGGATCTCGACGGCGTACCGGCGCAGCGGGCCCACAACGGGGGGCTCGTAGAACAAACCGGTGTGACGCATTCACGTTGGCGGACGCAGAAGGACATGTGATGGCCGACGAGCGCGACAGGTGGCTGGACAGGGCCGCGGCGGACAGACTGCTGCGCGGTGAACCGGCTGTACTTGGCGCCGAGCACCACTCCCGAGCACGGGCCGAGCGGCTGCGCGCCGCCCTCGACGTACTGGCGGAGCCGCCGCCGGCCACCGGAGAGCTGCCCGGGGAGGCCGCCGCCGTGGCCGCCTTCCGCGCGGCGCGCGGCTCCGTGCCCCGGGGCCGGGCCCTGGGCGCCGGGGTGTTCGCGTCCGGTGACACGGTGGTCGAGCTCAGCCCGCCGGCCGGTGGCGCCGGCTCCCGCACCCGCTCCCCGGGCCCGCGCCGCCCGGCGGGCTCCGCTTCCCCCTCCCGCAAGGCCCGCCCGGTCCGCTTCGGCCTCGCGGCCGCCCTGGCGAGCGTCGCCGTGGGCGGACTGGCGGCCGTCGCCGGAGCCGGCCTGCTGGACCGGGACACCGCCGAGGACGCGAGTCACCTCCCGGCCGTGTCGGTGACCACCGGGTTCTCCCCGGCGGCCTCCG
This sequence comes from Streptomyces sp. NPDC054956, assembly GCF_053609185.1. Taxonomy (NCBI): domain Bacteria; kingdom Bacillati; phylum Actinomycetota; class Actinomycetes; order Kitasatosporales; family Streptomycetaceae; genus Streptomyces; species Streptomyces sp. NPDC054956. The sequence continues at coordinate 5,870 of NZ_JBSGXB010000022.1, forward strand.
GCGGCACGTACGCGAAGCCGGTCCCGCAGCCCGGGCAGACGACCCCGCCGGGCGGCGGGCAGAGCCAGGGGGGCACCCCGGGTCCGGGGAACTCCCCGGGCGCGCAGGAGCGTACGCCCGCCGGACCCGACGGCGGCGGTTCCACCGGGGCGGACGGAGCGGTCACCGCACAGCCGTCCGCGGGCGGTTCCACCGGCGGGACGGGCTCCACCGGAGAGAAGGGCGGCACGGACCGCTTCCTCCTCGGCGGCACCGCGGGCGCGGCCGAGAAGGAGACGGAGATCCGGACCAAGGCCGCGGCGCTGTGCAGGGACTTCCGGGCGGGCAGGCTCGACAACGACGGCCGGGAGAAGCTGGTGCGCCTGGCCAACGGGCTGCTGCGGATCCCCCGCTACTGCCAGGGAGTGCTCGACGGCCCCGCCGGCGGTACGAAGGACGATGCCCCGGCTTCGGGGCGCACGCCGGCGGCGGGCTCGACGGCGGAACCGGCGCGGCCCCCCGCGGACGGTTCGCGCGTGTCGGGCGGAGGCCGCTGAAGGCGGTCCCGGCCGGAACCGGGTACCGGACACTGTCCTGAAACAGACCCCGACCCGGCTGTAACACTTTTCGAAGCGCCGGCGCAGTACATAACGAGCCGACTGGTCATCGGCCGCGCATGAGCCGGGGTTCCCCCCGTACCCCTGGGCTCTGCGCAACCGGCGCGGGCGGGATTCGTTCCCCCGATCCCGCCCGCGCCCTCAACGTCAGACCTTCGCCCCCGACGGGATCACCAGTAGACGACGACCTTGTCGCCGACCTGCACCTGCTCGAACAGCGAGGCGAGCTTGCCCTTGTCGCGGACGTTCACGCAGCCGTGCGAGGCGCCGTTGTAACCGCGGGCGGCGAAGTCCGCCGAGTAGTGCACGGCCTGGCCGCGGCTGAAGAACATCGAGTACGGCATCGACGATCCGTAGAGCGTCGACGTCCACTCCTTCTCCTTGCGGTCCACCTTGAACTCGCCCTCGCGGGTCGGGGTGTTCTCCGAGCCGAAGCGGACGTCCAGGGTGGACATGATCTTGCCGTCGATCATCCAGGTGAGGGTGCGGCTCTCCTTGCTGATGCACATGACGCGGCCCGTCATGCAGCGCGGGTCGGGCGCGTCGGCCTCGTTGACGGCCGGCGGGCGCAGCTCGTCGGCGGTCGGCTTCTTGGAGAGGCTCTGGATCTTCTTCCAGGTGGGCTCGTCCACGCCGCCCGTGGCGTCCAGCTTGTTCTTCGACTGGAAGGACTTGACCGCGGCGGTCGTCTTCGAGCCGTAGAAGCCGGTCGGCGCGACCGACATCAGCTTGAGCTGGCGCAGCCGGGCCTGCAGTTCGCGGACCTGCTCGCTGTCGTCACCGTTGGACATGATCTGCTTGACGGTCGGCGACGGCGAGGCGGAAGCCGAGGGGGACGCGGAAGCGGAGGGCGACGGCGAGGCCTCCCCGGGCTTGGCGTCCGTGGACGGCGAGGTCTCGGGGGAGGCGACCGCCGTGGGCGAGGCGGGCGCGGAAGAACCGGAGCCCGTGGCCTCCGACTCCTGCGGCCCGCAAGCGGTCGCGGCCAGTGCGACGGCGGTGGCCAGGCCCAGTGCGCGGACTATGACTCTCTGGCGGTGCATTGCGGTCCCCCGATTTCTCTACGTGTGTATCTAGGTGATGCGCGGCGGGCGTGGACAGTTGCAAGGAAAGCCGCGATGTTGCGCCATTGTGACCAGCGGCCGTCGCGGGGACGTTTTATCAGCCCCGGGCCCCTCGGATCCACGAAGGAGCGGGCACATGAACCGGCACACCGAGAGCGGCATCCCGATCGAGCCGGTCTACCGGCCGGGCGACTTGGCGGGCTGGGACCCGGCCGTCGAACTGGGCGAGCCGGGGGAGTACCCGTACACCCGGGGGGTCTACCCCACGATGTACACCGGACGGCCCTGGACCATGCGCCAGTACGCGGGGTTCGGCACCGCCACCGAGTCCAACGCGCGTTACCGCCAGCTCATCGAGGGCGGGGCCGCGGGCCTGTCCGTGGCCTTCGACCTGCCCACCCAGATGGGCCACGACTCCGACGCCCCGCTCGCGCACGGCGAGGTCGGCAAGGTGGGCGTGGCGATCGACTCGATCGAGGACATGCGGGTGCTGTTCGACGGGATCCCGCTCGACCGGGTCTCCACGTCGATGACCATCAACGCGCCGGCCGCGCTGCTGCTCCTGCTCTACCAGCTGGTCGCGGAGGAGCAGGGGATCGAGGGCGCCGCCCTGACGGGCACCGTCCAGAACGACGTGCTGAAGGAGTACGTCGCACGGGGGACGTACATCTTCCCGCCCGGCCCCTCCCTGCGGCTGACGGCCGACACCTTCCGCTACTGCCGGGCCGAGATGCCCAGGTGGAACACCATCTCCATCTCCGGCTACCACATGGCCGAGGCCGGGGCCTCGCCCGCGCAGGAGATCGCCTTCACCCTCGCCGACGCGATCGCGTACGTGCGCACCGCGCTGGCCGCCGGGATGGAGGTCGACGAGTTCGCACCCCGGCTGTCGTTCTTCTTCGTCGCCCGCACCACCCTCCTGGAGGAGGTCGCGAAGTTCCGCGCGGCCCGCCGGATCTGGGCCCGCGTCATGCGCGAGGAGTTCGGGGCCCGGGACCCGAAGTCGCTGATGCTGCGCTTCCACACCCAGACCGCCGGGGTGCAGCTGACGGCGCAGCAGCCGGAGCTCAACCTCGTACGCGTCGCCGTGCAGGGGCTGGCCGCGGTGCTGGGCGGCACCCAGTCGCTGCACACCAACTCCTTCGACGAGGCGATCGCGCTGCCCACCGAGAAATCGGCCCGGCTCGCGCTGCGGACCCAGCAGGTGCTCGCGTACGAGACGGACGTGCCGCACACCGTCGACCCCTTCGCCGGGTCCTACGCGGTGGAGCGGATGACGGACGACGTGGAGGCGGCGGCGCTCGCCCTGATGCGGCGGGTCGAGGAACTGGGCGGGGCGGTGGCCGCGATCGAGGCGGGTTTCCAGAAGGGCGAGATCGAGCGGAACGCCTACCGCATCGCGCGGGAGACCGAGAGCGGCGAGCGGGTGGTGGTCGGGGTCAACCGGTTCGCGCTGGCCGAGGAGGAACCGTACGAGCCGCTGCGGGTGGATCCGGCCATCGAGGACCGGCAGCGGGCGGCGCTGGCCGCGCTGCGGGCCCGGCGCGACGGGGCGGCCGTGACGGCGGCGCTGGCGGAGGTCCGGGAGACGGCGGCGGGGACGGGGAACGTGCTCTACCCGGTGCGGGAGGCGCTGCGGGCACGGGCCACGGTCGGGGAGGTGTGCGGGGCGCTGCGCGAGGTGTGGGGGACGTACGTACCCGTCGATTCCACCTGGTGAGCGGCGTGTGACCAGTGGTGACGGGGTGGCGGAGGCCTCGCGTCCGCTTGCTGGAAACGACTGGCGCGACAGGTGTGTCCCTTGCGACACTCCTGGACATGCTGGGTGTCACAGATCTTCCGACGTACATCGCCGGACTCGTGCTGATCGTTCTGCTGCCGGGTCCGAACTCCCTCTACGTGCTCTCCGTCGCCGCGCGCGGTGGGGTCCGCGAGGGGTACAAGGCCGCCTGCGGAGTCTTCACCGGGGACGCCGTCCTCATGACCCTGGCCGCGGTCGGCGCCGGAGCCCTGCTCCAGACCAGCCCGATCCTCTTCGGTGCCGTCAAACTGCTCGGTGCCGGATACCTGACCTGGCTGGCCATCGGCATGCTCCGGGGCGCGTGGGCCATGTGGCGCTCGCGGCGCGATCGCACCGCCGCCGAGGACGGCGCCCCGGCCGGGTCCGCCGGGTCCGCCGGGTCCGCCGGCGACGTGGAGCGGCCCTACCGGCGCGCCCTGCTGATCAGCGTCTTCAACCCGAAGGCCATCCTCTTCCTGATGTCCTTCTTCGTGCAGTTCGTGGACCCGGCCTACGCCTACCCGGCGCTGTCGTTCCTGCTGCTGGGCGGCCTGCTGCAGATCGGCAGCTTCCTCTACCTGACCACCCTGATCTTCGGCGGCACCCGGCTCGCCGCCGCCTTCCGCCGCCGCAAGCGGCTCTCGGCGGGCGCCAGCTCGGCGGCGGGCGTCCTCTTCCTGGGCTTCGCCGCCAAGCTCGCCGTCAGCTGACCGCCCTGCGCAGCAGCCGGGCCATCCGGCGGACCGCGCGGCTGCGGGGCAGGAAGGACAGCTGCGCCGGGATGCCGCCCGGCAGGCCCAGGACGGTCAGCCGGCGGCGGGTGAAGTAGCGCCAGGTGCGCGGGGTCAGCCGCGCGGCCAGCCAGCCCTCGGCCTCCGCCCGGCGCGCCGCCAGGATCTTGGGCTGCATCGTGAAGCCGACGGCCGTGAGCAGACCGGCCACCTCCTCGGCGGCCCGCTCCGGGCCCGGCGGGGTCCAGGAGCGCACGGCCGCCGCGTCGCCGAGGTCCGGCAGCAGGGCGTCGGCCAGCGCCAGCGGGATCCGGTTGCTGTTCGGGTACGGGTCCAGCCGCGCGAGCACCGCTTCGGTGCCGGTCCGGGCGACCGGGAGCCCGTACAGGGTGGCGGCGGTCAGCAGCCCCGTCGAGAAGCAGCCGACGACCAGGGCCGGGCGCAGCCGCTCGTACAGGGTCTCGGCGAGCACCGGCGCGTCGAGCACGGTGAGCCGGACGCCGAGCCGCTGCGCCTCCTCCCGCGCCCGGCGCGCGTAGGCGGCGGGGGCGCTGGGGTGCGGTTTGAAGACCAGCTCGCGGTGGCCCAGCGCGTGCGCGCCCCGGACCATCGCCACGTGCAGCTCCTCCTCCTCGCCGGCCGGCATGAGGTCGAGCGCCGAGAGGTACTGGCCGAGCAGGAGCGCCGGCGCCTCCTCCGGGGCAGCGGGCAGGACCGGCGCGTCGAGCTCGGAGAGCGCCTCGACGACCTTGAGGAACGCCGCCGCCGGGATCGCCTCGGCGCGGACGCCGAACTCGGTCAGCAGCAGCGGCTCCAGACCCGGTACGAGGTCCAGGTGCAGCACCCGCCGGACCCGCATGCCGAGCTGCGGGTCGAGGCGGAAGCGGGTGGGTCCGTAGCTCATCAGCCCGTCGGCGTAGACCTCTATGGCCGCCCCGGGGAACACCCGGCACAGGCTCTGGGCGGGCGGGACCTGGAGCGATTCCACGATCAGCTCGATGCGGCCGGAGCCCAGGCCCCAGGAGGCGCGCAGCAGCCGCTCCCACAGCGGGACGTCGTCGGGGCGCGGGGCCCAGGTGCTGGGGTGCTGCGGGGCGATGACCGCGTTCCAGTCGAGCACCTCGTCGAAGCGGGAGCGCAGGGCGGCGAAGCCGGGCGCGTCGGCCGGGGCGGGCGCGATCTCGGCGGTGACGGAGTGGTTGCTGGTCAGCAGGATCCTGCGGCCGGCGGGCGGGAAGCAGTCCGCGTCGAGGGCGGCGGCGAGGGTGGCCGTGCCGTAGAGGGTGGAGGCCAGGAAGATCTGGGTGACGCCGGTGCTCATGCGCCCGCTCCGGCCGAGGCGCGGCGGCGCAGCCGGCGGAGCAGGGCGGCGCGGTCGGCGTCCATCGAGTCGAGGGCCCGGTCGAGCACGTCCTGGGGCATTCGGCCGAGCGCGGCCGCGCTCGTCGAACGGAGTTTCTTTGCCACGGCCGGTTCGAACCTTTCGATGGTCCCGATGTGGTGCGCGATGATTGCACAATATGTTCGTACGGCTTTCGGGAGAAGAAGATCGAATTCCCGGTCGGTGGCCGTATCCGCCAGCACTTGATCAAATGCTCGAATGAAATCGAGCTGACGCTCGTCCCCGATTTGTGTCAGCGAGGTGGAAACCCCGCGACGATAGAAGATTCCGGGCAGCCCGACCGGCGCGAAGGACTCCGCCTCCCGGTGCAGCCGCCAGATCCACGGCCGGTCCTCCGCCGTCCGCAGGCCGTCCGTGAAGTGCAGCAGCCCGCGGTCCAGCAGCCGCCGGTGGTACATCCCCGCCCAGGCGTACGGATAGTCCACCGAGGTCGAGCGGCCGGCCGGCAGGATCGCGGTCCGCGGATCGGCCACGACCGACTCCGGGCCGAACGGCACGCGCTGCACACTGCGCGCCCTGCCCGTGCACCGGACATGGTCGGTGCGGACGAAATCGCAGCTCAGAGCCTCGATGGCGGCGAGCGTACGGGCCAGATGGCCCGGCGCCAGCCAGTCGTCCCCGTCCAGGAAGGCGATGTACTCGCCGCGCGCCGCGTCCAGGCCGGTGTTCCGGGCCGTCGCCAGGCCGCCGTTGCGCTCGTGTCTGAGGTGCACCGCGCCGGGCAGCTCGCGGGCCGCCCGCTCCAGGAGGGCGGGCGTTCCGTCCGTCGAGCGGTCGTCGACGAGCAGGAACTCGAAATCGTCCCGGGCGTTGAGTTCGAGACTCTTCAGGGCATCCGGCGCGTATGTCTGCACGTTGTGGAACGGCACGACAACAGAGAGCTTGAGCACTCGCGAGACATTAGGACGCCGTTCGTCATTCACCGTGGCCCGGGCGCGGATTCCATGTGAACGACGAACGGCGGACGCGTTAACCCGGGCGCTTTCGCATGGAGTCGACGGGTTGTTAACCCGCTGTTGTGCGCTCGTTGGGCCGATCACCGAAAAGGCGGAATAACTTCTGCCGGGTGCCAGCAAGCAACCGCGCGACGCCACAAGCCGTCCTCCGTACGGCCGTCCTCGCCGATTCCGACACCCGGTGGAAATGGGGAGCGCTCACCGCGCACCGCCTCGCCCCGGAGCCCGGCGCCACCCACCTGACCGGATACCTGCTGCGCGGCCGGGCCACACCCACCGCCCGCCAGCTCGGCGAGGTCGGGGTCCGGGCCGACCGGCTCACCGAGGTGACCTGCGCCGGCTTCCTCGCGGAACTGGAGCGCGAGCGGTACGACGTGGTCGTCCTCGCGCTGGTCGGCGGCGCGGCCGCGGCCGTCCTGCACGGAGCCCGCGCCCTGTGGCCCGGACCGGGCACCCGCCCGGTGTTCGTCACCGGATACGTCGGCGTCGTGTACGAGAAGCTCGCCGACGGGCTCCTGCTGCGGCACGGGGCCGACCTCGTCCTGGCCAACTCCCGCCACGACGCCGGACGGTTCCGCGCGGTGTACGAGGGCGTGGGCGCGGACCCCGGAGCCGTCGTGGAGACCGCCCTGCCGTTCCTCGACGGGGCGCCGTACTCGCCCGTCGGCGACCGGACCCACCGGGTCGTCTTCGCGGTCCAGCCCTCCGTGCCGCAGTCCCGCGCGGACCGCTCCTACCTGCTGCGGCGGGCCGCGGAACACGCCCGTCTGCACCCCGAGCGCGAGGTGCTGGTCAAACTGCGCAGCCGCCCGGGGGAGCACACCACCCACCTGGAGGAGCTCCCCTACCAGCGGCTGGCGCAGCAGCTGCCCGGCGGACTGCCCGTCAACTGCCGCCTGGTGTACGGGAACATGGGCGAGGTCCTCGACACCACGGACCTGCTCGTCACCGTCTCCTCCACGGCCGCCCTGGAATCCCTGCACCGGGGCATCCCGACGGCGGTGCTCACCGACCTCGGCGTCCGCGAGACCCTGGGCAACCACCACTTCCTCGGCTCGGGCTGCCTGGCCTCCTGGACCGAACTCGACGCCGGGCTGCTGCCCGAGGGGGACCCGGACTGGCTGGCGGCACAGGGCGTGGCCCCGGCCGCCGCTCCGGCGGAGGCCGCGCGCCTTCCGGCGGCTGCCGCCGCCGCTCCGGAGGAGCCCGGCGCGCGCGGGGACGCGTACGCCGCCGCCCGGGCCCGGCTCGCGGAGCTGCTCGGGCGGGACCGGCTCCCGCCGCTCTCCCCCTACTACACGCAGGACACCGCGCCCGGCTACCTGCCCGGAATCCTGGCCCGGCACCATCTCGGCCCCGATGGACGCCCGTTGCCCGGGGCCCCGCGGCCGGACAAGGGGGAGTCCCGGCTGCGCCGCCGGCTCCGCGCCCACCTGCGCGAAGCCGCCCGCGGGGCCTACCGCCACGGAGTCCAGCGCGTCGCCCCGGTGATCCGCCGCCTGGGGGAGCTGTGAGCGCCCGCCCGGCCGGGGCCGGACCCGCCTTCGCTCAACACCTGGACAGAACAAGGGTGTTGGCTGTGATCCCGGCCCGGGGAGGCTCCAAGGGGGTCCCCGGGAAGAACCTGGCCGACGTCGGCGGAGTACCCCTGGTGGTACGGGCCGTACGGGCCTGCCTGGGGGCCGCCAGCGTCACCGACGTCCTGGTGTCCACCGACTCCGAGGCGATCGGCGCTGCCGCCCGCGCAGCCGGGGCCGTGGTGCTGCGGCGGCCCGCCGGGATCTCCGGGGACACCGCCACCAGCGAGGCCGCGCTGCTGCACGCGCTCGACGCCTTCGAGGAGCTGCACTCGGTCACCGTCGACGTGGTCCTCCTCGTCCAGTGCACCAGCCCCTTCGTCACCGCCTCCGACGTGGAGTCCGTCGCCGCGGCCGTCGCGTCCGGCGCCGCCGACTGCGCGCTCACCGCGGCCCCCTTCCACGGCTTCCTCTGGCGGGCGTCCCCCGACGGCTCCGGGACCGGGGTCAACCACGACACCTCGTACCGCCCCCGCCGCCAGGACCGCCCCCAGGACCTGCTCGAGACCGGCGCCGCCTACGCCATGGACGCAGCCGGGTTCCGCACGGCACGCCACCGCTTCTTCGGGCGGACCGTGCCCGTCGCCACCGACCCCGCCCGGGTCCTGGAGATCGACGACCCCCACGACCTGGCCCGCGCCCGCGCGCTCGTACCCGTACTCGCGTCCCCTCCCGCGCAGACCCCTCCCGTACCGAAGGACAGCCCTGCCATGACGGTCACCCCCGCCTCCCGCCTCCGGACCTTCGGCTCGCGCACCGCCGGCCCCGGCCGCCCCGTCTACGTCGTCGGCGAGATCGGCATCAACCACAACGGCGACCTCGGCAACGCCTTCGCCCTCATCGACGCCGCCGCCGAGGCCGGCTGCGACGCCGTGAAGTTCCAGAAGCGCACCCCCGAGATCTGCACCCCGCGCGACCAGTGGGACATCGAGCGCGACACCCCCTGGGGCCGGATGACCTACATCGACTACCGCCACCGCGTGGAGTTCGGCGAGGCCGAGTACCGCGCCATCGACGAGCACTGCGCCAAGCGCGGCATCGACTGGTTCGCCTCCCCGTGGGACACCGAGGCCGTCGCCTTCCTGGAGAAGTTCGACGTCCCCGCGCACAAGGTCGCCTCCGCCTCGCTCACCGACGACGAGCTGCTGCGCGCCCTGCGCGCCACCGGCCGCACGGTCGTCCTGTCCACCGGCATGTCCACCCCGAGGCAGATCCGGCACGCGGTGGAGGTGCTCGGCAGCGACAACATCCTGCTCTGCCACGCCACTTCCACGTACCCGGCCAAGGCCGAGGAGCTCAACCTGCGGGTCATCAACAGCCTTCAGGAGGAGTACCCGAACGTCCCCATCGGCTACTCCGGCCACGAGACGGGCCTGCAGACCACGCTGGCCGCGGTCGCGCTCGGCGCCTCGTTCGTCGAGCGGCACATCACCCTCGACCGGGCCATGTGGGGCTCCGACCAGGCGGCCTCGGTCGAACCCGGCGGCCTCACGCGGCTGGTCCGCGACATCCGCACCATCGAGACCGCGCTGGGCGACGGCATCAAGCGGGTCTACGAGTCCGAGCTCGGCCCGATGAAGAAGCTCCGCCGCTTCCAGGGCGAGCTCGCCACCGTCTGACCCGGGCTGCGGATCGCCGCTGCGCGGGGCTCGTCCCCTACCCGCCCTTCCCCCGTTCCCCGGGCCGGCACGGTGCGCGGCGCGCGCGTGCAGGTCGGCGCCGGCAGAAATCCAGCCCCGCCGGCGATTGAGGCGCGGGGGTCCGGGGGCCGGCCCCCGTGCAGCGGGCCCGCGCGTGCGGACTGTGCGTCGTTCCCATCCACCCTCCGACGAGGAGTACCCGGTGACCCCCTCAGCCCCCGAACGAACCCTCGCTTTCGTCGAGAGCCCGGTCCAGCTCCTCAACGTCCTGGAGTGGGCGCACGCGCAGCGAGCCGGCCTGCTCGCCGCCGTCCCGCGCCAGCCCGAACGGGGCACCGGCCGCGGGGCCGGGGTGCGTCCCGCGACTCCCGCCGCCACCGCAGGCCTGCGGATCGTCGTGCTCCCGCCCACCGACCCCATGTCCCGCGGCCAGCTGCGCCGGATGGCCGGCCTGGCGCGGGACGAGGGGCACGAGGTGCGCTGGCAGGAGGCGCGCGGCGGCCGGTTCACGCCCTTCAAGGCGTTCGGCGCGCTCGCGCGCGACGTGCGGGCGGCCCGGCGGGTGGTCATAGGGGATCCGTTCTCCCGCTACGTCCAGCTGCTGCTCACCCTGGTCCGGGCCGAAGAGCTCGTCGTCGTGGACGACGGCACGGCCACCATGGAGTTCGTCGCCCAGACGGCCCGCGGCGAACGCCTCGTGCGCTGGCACCGGGCCGGCGGCGGCGGACTGCCGGGCCGGCTGCGCGAGCTGGCGTACGCGCCGGTCTCGGCGAACGCCCGGCGCAGGTTCACCCCGGGCCCCGCCTCGGGCCGCCGCGTCGAGGTGTTCACCTCCATGCCGGTCACCGCGCACGGCACGATGACCGTCCGGCTCAACGACTTCGCCTGGACCCGGGCCCGCTTCGGCCCGCCGCGCCTGACCAAGGGCACCGACCTGGTCGGGACCTCGCTGGTGGAGACCGGCGTGGTCGACCCGGAGCACTATCTGGACGCGGTGCGCGCCCTGGCCCTGGAACACGGGGCCACCCGCTACTTCGCGCACCGCCGGGAGTCCCCGGAGAAGCTGCGCGCGCTGAGCGAGGCCACCGGGCTGGAGATCGTACGGCCGGACCTGCCGCTGGAACTGATCGCGCGTCGGGGACCGGTCGGCCGTACGATCGTCAGTTTTCCGTCCACGGTCGTCCACACGCTGCCGTACGCCCTGATCGGTACGGGTGTCCGGGTCGCTGTATGCGATGTCGATCCGGGCTGGCTCACGCCGTCCGCGTCGGAGCGGGCCCGCGGATTCCTCGCCGGAGTCACCGACTCGGCCCGTGATGTGCACAGACTTCCTGCTCAGGCGGCTCCGGCGGCCGGATGAGCGCGCGAGTTTACCCCCGCGCACATCCGGTCATGCGTCCAGAGGCCGGGTTTCTTTCCCCTAACGGCATGAACTTTTGGTGATCTCCGGCCAGTTGACCCATGGGTGCGCCTACCCTTGAACGGGTGAACCAGTTGATGTCCCGCGAGTCCCAGACCGCCCTGCCCGGCACGCCCGACCGGCCCGAGCTGCCCGGCAAGCTTCCGGACCACCTGCGTGCCGAACTGATCGCCTTCCGACGGGACTTGCACATGCATCCCGAGCTAGGACACCAGGAGTTCCGCACCACGGCGGCGATCAAGGCCAGGCTGGAGAAAGCGGGCCTGCGCCCGAGGGTGCTGAAGTCGGGCACCGGGCTCATCTGTGACGTCGGCACCTGGGACGGCGTACGTCCCATGCTGGCCCTGCGCGCGGACATCGACGCCCTGCCCATTCCGGATGCGAAGACCCACGTCTCGTACCGTTCGACCGTCCCGGACCGCGCCCACGCCTGCGGCCACGACGTGCACACCGCCGTCGTCCTCGGTGCCGGTCTCGTCCTCGCCGAGCTCGACCGCCAGGGGCTGCTGCCCCGGCCGGTGCGGCTGCTCTTCCAGCCCGCCGAGGAGGTCCTGCCGGGCGGCGCCACCGAGGCCATCGACTCCGGGGTGCTGGACGGCGTCGGCAAGATCGTCGCGGTGCACTGCGACCCGCGCGTCGACGCGGGCCGGATCGGACTGCGCAGCGGACCCATCACCTCGGCCTGCGACCGGCTGGAGGTCACCCTCGACGGGCCCGGCGGTCACACCGCCCGCCCGCACCTGACCACCGACCTGGTGACGGCGGCCGCCCGGCTCGCCCTCGACCTGCCCGCGGTCCTGGCCAAGCGGATGGACGCCCGCTCGGGCATGTCGGTCACGTGGGGCCGGATCGAGGCCGGACACGCCTGCAACGTCATCCCGATGCACGCGGAGCTGTCCGGAACCGTTCGGTGCCTGGACCTGAACTCCTGGCACGAGGCCCCCGACCAGATCCACGCGGTCATCGACGAGATCGCCTCGATGCACCGTGCCAAATCGGAGATCACCTACGTCCGCGGGGTCCCCCCGGTCGTCAACGACCCGGTGGTCACCGAACTGCTGCGCGACGCGATGAGCGCCCGGCGCGGCCCCGACTCGGTCGAGGACACCGAGCAGAGCCTCGGCGGCGAGGACTTCTCCTGGTACCTGGAGCACGTCCCCGGAGCCATGGCGCGCCTGGGCGTCCGCAAGCCCGGCGACACGGCCAAGCGCGATCTGCACCGGGGCGACTTCGACGTGGACGAGGCCGCGATCGGGGTCGGAGTGGAGTTCTTCACGGCCGTCGCGCTGCTCGACGGGAAGCCGCTCGAAGGGCGACGCGCCAGGCCGACGGGGTCCGCGGGGTAGAAATCCGTACAGCATCGGCGGATGATCCGGCGGGAGCGTCCAGCCCTTGGTACGCAAGGGCTGGACGCGTCGTGAGTTACCGGCCGGTCACTGTCTGGTTCACGACGATCCGATAACGACTCATGAACGGGCCTTTAACTGACATCTACGCGCGTTACGATCGCGGCGAAACCAGCGCCGGTCGTGGCGCTTCGGTCAGGTTTTGAAGGAGCCTCCCCTTGCGCCGGATCACCAGGATCGCCACCGTGGGCATCGCGTCCGCGGCGCTGGCCCTCTCGGCCACCGCCTGTGGCGGTAAGAAGTCCTCGGACACCTCCTCCTCCAAGGAGCAGTCCGCCGCCATCGCGTACGACATCGGTGGCCGCGGCGACCAGTCGTTCAACGACGCCGCCTACGAGGGTCTCGCGAAGGCCGAGAAGGACCTGCAGATCAAGGGCGCCCAGGCGGAGCCCACCGACGGCGAGGGCGAGGCCGACAAGGTCCAGCGCCTCACCGAGCTGGCCCGCAAGGGCAACAACCCGGTCATCGGCGTCGGCTTCGCCTACGCGCCGGCCATCAAGAAGGTCGCCGAGAAGTTCCCGGACACCACGTTCGGCATCATCGACGACACCTCGGTGCAGGCGAAGAACATCGCCAACCTCGTCTTCAACGAGGAGCAGGGCTCCTACCTGGCCGGCGTCGCCGCCGCCAAGGCGTCCAAGACCGGCACGGTCGGCTTCATCGGCGGTGTCGAGGTTCCGCTGATCAAGAAGTTCGAGGCGGGCTTCGTCCAGGGCGTCAAGGACACCAACCCGAACGCCAAGGTGCTCACCCAGTACCTGACCCAGCCGCCGAACTTCGACGGTTTCGCCAAGCCCGACCTGGGCAAGGCCGCCGCCGAGGGCCAGCTCGACAAGGGCGCCGACGTGATCTACGCGGCCGCCGGTCTGGCCGGTTCCGGTGCCATCGAGGCCACCGCCGCCAAGGGCAAGTGGGCCATCGGCGTCGACTCGGACCAGTACAACCAGGCCGGTCTGGCGAAGTACAAGGACCACATCCTGACCTCGGTCACGAAGCAGGTCTCGCAGTCCGTCTACAACCTGATCAAGTCGGTCAAGGACGGCAAGCCGCAGACCGGTGAGGTCCGCTACGGCCTCGACAAGGACGGCGTCGGCCTGGCCGACTCCAACCCCGAGTACAAGAAGATGACCGAACTGGTCGCCGCGGTGGACAAGGCCAAGGCCGACATCATCGCGAAGAAGATCGAGGTCAAGACCGCGCCGTAAGGCGCCGTCTGACCTGCGGTCAGCGTGACACCCGGGGTCCGGGAAGCGGTCTCCATCGCTCCCGGGCCCCGGTCCGTGTCCCGTGGTTTCATGTGATCGTGTGGCCGGTTGGCCGCAAGTTTTCACTTTCGACAGTGCTACGCGCGTAGAAGCATCGTGGACGCGATACTTTCTCCCCCCGCCCTGTCCCCCTCCTGTCTTCAGCTCCTTCCGCGCCAAGGAGAGTGCGTCATCAACGCGTCCAGCCCGCCCCCCGCCGTAGAACTGCACGGCATCACCAAGCGCTTCCCCGGCGTCGTCGCCAACAAGGACATCGCGATCACCGTCCGCAAGGGCACGGTCCACGCCCTCGTCGGTGAGAACGGCGCCGGCAAGTCGACTCTGATGAAGATCCTCTACGGCATGCAGAAGCCGGACGAGGGCACCATCGCCATCGACGGGGAGCAGGTCTCCTTCCACAGCCCCGGCGATGCCATCGCCCGCGGCATCGGCATGGTGCACCAGCACTTCATGCTCGCCGACAACCTCACCGTCCTGGAGAACGTGGTTCTCGGCGGCGAGAAGCTCTACGGCATCGGCGCGAAGGCCCGCAAGAAGATCAAGGAGATCTCGGACGCCTACGGCCTCGGCGTGCGCCCCGACGCGCTGGTCGAGGACCTCGGTGTCGCCGACCGGCAGCGCGTGGAGATCCTCAAGGTCCTCTACCGCGGGGCCAAGATCCTCATCCTCGACGAGCCGACCGCCGTGCTCGTCCCGCAGGAAGTGGACGCGCTCTTCGACAACCTGCGCGAGCTCAAGTCCGAGGGCCTGACCGTCATCTTCATCTCGCACAAGCTGGGTGAGGTCCTGAAGGTCGCCGACGACATCACCGTCATCCGGCGCGGCACCACGGTCGGCACCGCCGACCCGCGGACCACCACGACCAAGCAGCTCGCCGAACTGATGGTCGGCTCCGAGCTGCCCTCGCCCGAGACCCGCGAGTCCACGGTGACCACCACCCCGATGCTCCAGGTCGAGGACCTGCGGCTGGCCGCGACCGACCCGGACGGCGTGGTGCGCGAGGTGCTGGCGAGCATCAACTTCACCATCCACAAGGGCGAGGTCCTCGGCATCGCGGGCGTCGAGGGCAACGGTCAGACCGAGCTCATCGAGACCCTGATGGGCATGAGCATCCCGGACGGCGGCACCATCACGCTGGACGGCGCCGACATCTCCACCACCGCGACGCGCAAGCGCCGCGAAGACGGCATCGGCTACATCCCCGAGGACCGCCACCGGCACGGTCTGCTGCTGGAGTCCTCCCTCTGGGAGAACCGCATCCTCGGGCACGTCACCGAGGCCCCCAACTCCAAGCGCGGCATCCTCGACCCGAAGGCCGCCCGCAAGGACACCGAGCGGATCGTGCGCGAGTACGACGTCCGCACGCCCGGCATCGAGGTCACCGCGGCCTCGCTCTCCGGCGGCAACCAGCAGAAGCTGATCGTCGGCCGCGAGATGAGCCACAACCCGAAGTTCCTCATCGCCGCCCACCCCACCCGCGGTGTGGACGTCGGCGCTCAGGCGCAGATCTGGGACGCGATCCGCGAGGCCCGCCGCGAGGGCCTGGCCGTGCTGCTGATCTCCGCCGACCTGGACGAGCTCATCGGCCTGTCCGACACCCTGCGCGTCATCTACCGCGGCCGCCTGGTCGCCGACGCGGACCCCGCGACCGTCACCCCGGAAGAGCTCGGCACCGCCATGACGGGCGCCGCCTCCGGGCGCCTGGAAGCCACCGACAACCACTCCGCCGCCGGTACGGACGCCCGTACCGACTCTCCGGAGGACGAGGCCCGATGAAGAAACTCGACAAGGACCGGCTGCTCCTCGGCTTCGCCGGGCCCGCGCTCGCGCTGGTCACCGCCTTCGCGCTGACCATGGCCGTACTGGGCGCGACGGGCATCGACCCGATCGAACCCCTGCGTCTGATGGTGGAGAACGCCGGTTACGAGGACGTTCAGATCCTCATCGTGAACCAGGCGGGCACGTACTACCTGGCGGCCCTGGCCGTGGCCATCGGCTTCCGGATGAACCTCTTCAACATCGGCGTCGACGGCCAGTACCGCCTCGCCGCGATGATCTCCGCCGTGGTCGGCACCGCCGTGACCCTGCCGGGGCCGCTGCACATCCTGCTGATCGTGGTCGTCGCCATGCTCACCGGCGCCTTCTGGGCCGGCATCGCCGGCATCCTGAAGGCCAAGCGCGGGGTCAGCGAGGTCGTCTCCACGATCATGCTGAACGCCATCGCGACCAGCCTGATCGCCTGGCTGATCCTGCCGAAGAACCTCGGCGTCCAGCCCGCCGGCTCGAACGACCTGACCACCGGCGAGATCGCCTCCTCCGGCTGGTTCCCGCCGCTCGACCTCGGCAACGGCCTGGAGATCTACGGCTTCACCTTCGTCGCCTTCGCGCTGGGCATCGTCTACTGGTTCGGGCTGAACCGCACCCGCTTCGGCTTCGACCTGCGCGCCACCGGCGCCAGCGAGTCCGCCGCCCAGGCCTCCGGTGTGGACGCCAAGAAGATGATCATCACCTCGATGCTCATCTCCGGTGCCGTCGCCGGCCTCTCCGGCATGCCGCAGCTGCTGGGCGAGACCCACACGTACAACCTGTCCTTCCCGGTCGGCATCGGCTTCACCGGCATCACCATCGCGCTGCTCGGACGCAACAGCCCGGTCGGCATCTTCTTCGCCGCGTTCCTGATGGCCTTCATCGACAAGGCCTCGGCCTCGCTCGACCAGGCCGGGTACGCCAAGGAAATCGGCACGATCATGAAGGGCCTGATCGTGATCGCGGTCGTCGTGTCCTACGAGCTCGTCCGCCGCTACGGGATCCGGCGCCAGCAGCAGAAGGTCGGCGAGGAACTCGCCGCCGGCGGCGCCATCAAGACCGACAAGGAGGTCGCGGCGTGAGCACCAGCACCGTTTCCGCGACGAGCGCCGCCCCCAAGAAGCAGGGCGGCCGCAAGAAGCTCACCCTTCCGTGGATCATGCTGATCGTCGCGGGCGGCCTCGCGCTGGTCTCGCTGGTCCGCGTGATCAGCGGCGCCAACGACCTGACCTCGGTCGGCCAGGTCTCCGGCGCGCTCTCCCTCGCCGTGCCGATCGGCCTCGCCGGCCTCGGCGGCCTGTGGGCCGAGCGCGCGGGCGTCGTCAACATCGGCCTCGAGGGCATGATGATCCTCGGCACCTGGTTCGGTGCCTGGGCCGGCTACCAGTGGGGCCCGTGGACGGGCGTCATCGCCGGTCTGATCGGCGGCGCCATCGGCGGCCTGCTGCACGCGATCATCACGGTCACCTTCAACGTCAACCACATCGTCTCCGGTGTGGCCATCAACATCCTGGCGCTGGGCTTCACCCAGTACCTGTCGAACTTCACCTTCGCGGAGGCGGCCGGCGGCTCCTCCAAGCAGTCCCCGCGCGTCGAGCCGATCTACAAGATCACCGTGCCGGGGGTGTCGGACTGGATGTCCACCCTCCAGGGCAAGCACTGGTTCTTCATCTCCGACCTGGCGGGCGTCGTCGGCGGCCTGGTCACCGGCCTGTCGCTGCTGACCGTCCTCGCGCTGCTGCTGATCCCCGGCACCTGGTGGGTGCTGTGGCGCACCACCTTCGGCCTGCGCCTGCGCTCCTGCGGTGAGAACCCCGTCGCCGCCGAATCGCTCGGCGTCAACGTCTACAAGTACAAGTACATCGCCGTGATCGTCTCGGGCGCCCTCGCGGGCCTGGGCGGCGTGTTCCTGTCGATCGTGGCCAGCCCGATCTACCAGGAGGGCCAGACCGGCGGCCGCGGCTACATCGGTCTCGCCGCGATGATCTTCGGCAACTGGATGCCGGGCGGCATGGCGCTGGGCGCCGGCCTGTTCGGCTTCACCGACAGCCTCAAGCTGCGCGGCGGTGCCGAGAACGTCCACGCGATGCTGCTGCTCATCGCGATCCTGCTGGTCCTGGTCGTGGCCTGGCAGGTCTACAAGAAGCGCTACGTCCAGGCCGGCATCTCGGCGGTCTTCGCCGTGCTGCTGTTCGTCTGGTACGCGCTGACCGACGCGGTGCCCAGCCAGTTCGTGGACGCCGCCCCGTACCTGACGACGCTGCTGGTGCTCGCGCTGTCCGCGCAGCGCCTGCGGATGCCCAAGGCGGACGGCATGCCGTACCGCAAGGGCCAGGGCAAGTGACGGCGCAGCGGACCGTGGACTGGGAGGCCCTGCGGACGGCCGCGCGGGACGCCATGTCCCGCGCGTACGCCCCGTACTCGGGCTTCCCGGTCGGCGTCGCCGCGCTGGTCGATGACGGCCGGACCGTCGTCGGCTGCAACGTCGAGAACGCCAGCTACGGGCTGGGCCTGTGCGCCGAATGCGGCCTGGTCTCCTCCCTCCAGGCCACGGGCGGCGGCCGGCTGACGCACTTCACGTGCGTGGACGGCAAGGGCGAGATCCTCGTCCCCTGCGGCCGCTGCCGGCAGCTGCTGTTCGAGTTCGGCGGCGCCGAACTCCAGGTGGAGACGCCCGAGGGGGTCCTGCCGCTCTCCGCGATGCTGCCGCAGGCCTTCGGGCCGGACCACCTCAGGTAGCCGAGAACCCTTCTGACGGCCCTTCCGCCCGCGTGCGGAAGGGCCGTTGCCCTTCCCAACTCCCTCATTTCTGCCTCTATGCGCGTAGAGTTTTCGGACGTACGCAGCACCGCCGGAAGGAAAGTCACCTCATGGACGTCATCTCCGTCATCCGCACCAAGCGGGACCGCGGCGAACTGAGCCCCGAGCAGATCGACTGGGTCATCGACGCGTACACGCGCGGCGTGGTCGCCGACGAGCAGATGTCGGCACTGGCGATGGCCATCCTGCTGAACGGCATGAACCGGGCCGAGATCGCCCGCTGGACCGCCGCGATGATCGCCAGCGGCGAGCGGATGAACTTCGACTCCCTCTCCCGCCCGACGTCCGACAAGCACTCCACCGGCGGCGTCGGCGACAAGATCACCCTCCCGCTGGCCCCGCTCGTCGCCGCCTGCGGCGCGGCCGTGCCCCAGCTCTCCGGCCGCGGCCTCGGCCACACCGGCGGCACCCTGGACAAGCTGGAGTCCATCCCCGGCTGGCGCGCGCTGCTCTCCAACGAGGAGATGCTGCACGTCCTGGACACCACCGGCGCCGTCATCTGCGCGGCCGGCGACGGCCTCGCCCCGGCGGACAAGAAGCTCTACGCGCTGCGCGACGTCACCGGCACCGTCGAGGCCATCCCGCTGATCGCCTCCTCGATCATGTCGAAGAAGATCGCCGAAGGCACCGGCTCGCTGGTCCTGGACGTGAAGGTCGGCACCGGCGCCTTCATGAAGAACATCGAGGACGCGCGCGAACTTGCCCGCACCATGGTGGGCCTGGGCACGGACAGCGGGGTCAAGACGGTCGCCCTGCTCACCGACATGTCCACCCCGCTGGGCCTCACCGCCGGCAACGCGCTGGAGATCCGCGAGTCGGTGGAGGTCCTGGCGGGCGGCGGCCCCTCGGACGTCGTCGAGCTGACCCTGGCCCTGGCCCGGGAGATGCTGGACGCGGCGGGCATCAAGGACGCCGACCCGGCCAAGGCCCTGGCCGACGGCTCCGCCATGGACGTCTGGCGCCGGATGATCGCGGCCCAGGGCGGCGACCCGGACGCGGCCCTGCCGGTGGCCCGCGAGCAGCACGTGGTCACCGCCCCCTCCTCGGGCGTGCTCACGCGACTCGACGCGTACGGCGTGGGCGTCGGCGCCTGGCGCCTGGGCGCCGGCCGCGCGCGCAAGGAGGACCCGGTCCAGGCGGGCGCGGGCATCGAGCTCCACGCCAAGCCGGGCGACACGGTCACGGCCGGCCAGCCGCTGATGACCCTGCACACCGACACCCCGGAGAAGTTCGACTACGCCCTGGCGGCGCTGGACGGCACCTTCGACATCGCGGCGGCGGGCACGGCCTTCTCCGCCACGCCGATCGTGCTGGACCGGATCGCGTAATCCTGCGCGCTCCCTCGTGCGGCTGAACGGGATCGGTGGACGACCACCGGTCCCGTTCTGCATGCTGGGATCGGTGCCAACAGCTTGAGGAGCACACCATGAGCGCACTCACCGTTCAGCATGAGCCACGAGGTGGCGAGAGCTGGGACGAGCTTGTCCATCGCTGGGAGGCGATGGACTGGCCGGAGGGCTGCAAGGTGGAGATCATCGAGGGGATCGTCACCGTGGCGCCACCACCGGTCAACCATCACAACTACATCGCCGACCTGGTTCATGAGGGCCTGTACGCGGCGAAGCCCGACGATTGTGGGATTTACCAGACGCTCAACGTGGCGGTCCCGTCGCGAAGCGGCCTCTACATTCCTGACCTTGCGGTCGTGCCACGCGATGTGGTGCGCAGCGAGGGCAACTACGTCCCTGCAGCCGCCGCTGAGATCGTTGTCGAGATCACCTCGAAGTCGAATGCCTCCGACGATCGGGTGGCCAAGCTGAACGGCTACGCCGCCGCAGGCGTGACGCTCTACCTGTTGATCGACCCGCACGTGTCCGGCACGCCCACTGTCCACCTGTACGGCGAGCCCCAGGGCGGCACGTACCGCCTGCTTTCGGTGGTCGAGTTCGGCGAGCCGATCCACATCCCCAAGCCGTTCGACTACACGCTCGACACGTCGGACTTCCCCCGCCTCTGACCCCGGTTTCTCGGCCGCGCGGGTCGCGCCGATGAGTTACGGGCCGTAGGCGAGTCATCCCCTTGTGACGATCACAAGACTCGTACTGCCCGGCTCCACCGCCCAGGACACCGCGCGACTGTGCGCACGGCTCGTACTGCTCTACGAGGCGGGGGCCACCGAGGTCGTATGCGATGCATCCGCCGCCATCGCGCCGGATCTCCGCACCGTCGAGGCGCTGGCCCGGCTACGCCTCGCAGCCGCCGGCCGCCCCCTCCGGGTCATCGGGGCCGGGCCCGGCTTACGCGCGCTGCTGGACCTCGTAGGACTCGTCGAGCTGCTCGGGGAGCCCGAAGAGCGGGAACCACCGGGGGGTGTCCAGGAAGGCGTTGAGCCCGACGATCTTCCCGTCTGAGACCTCCAGGACCTGCAGCGCCCACGGGGTCCAGCCCGGCCGCCCGTCCTCGCGCGGCCGGTACTGGCCGAACGCCGGCATGCCGTTCGCCGTGGTCGGGAGCAGCCGCGAGCCCTTGCAGCCGATGCCCTGGTTCAGATGCCAGGCCGCGATGTCCTCGCGGCCCCGGAGCCACAGGTCGAACGGCGGCATCGACAGCACCGCGTCCTCGTGCAGGAGCGTGGTCAGGCGGGTGATGTCGTACGCCTCGAAGGCGGACAGGTACTGCTCCAGCAGCTTCACCTGGTCGGTGTCCAGCGGGTCCGCGGACTCGCTCTCGCGGATCCGGGTGGCGGCGAGCGTCGCGCGGGCCCGCTGAAGGGCGCTGTTCACCGACGCGACGGTGGTGTCCAGCAGCGTCGCGACCTCGTCCGCCTTCCAGGCCAGCACCTCGCGCAGGATCAGCACCGCCCGCTGCTTCGCCGGCAGGTGCTGGAGCGCCGCGACGAAGGCGAGGCGTACGGATTCCTTCGCCAGCGCCATCTCCGCCGGGTCGGCGGTCTGCGGCAGTACCCGCCCGTCCGGGACCGGCTCCAGCCAGGTCACCTCGGGCCGCTCGTTGAGCACGGCGGACGCCTGGTGCTGCGGGGCGCTCAGGTCCATCGGGCGGGCCCGCTTGTTCCCCGCGTTCAGCAGGTCCAGGCAGACGTTCGTGGCGATCCGGTACAGCCACGACCGCAGGGAGGAGCGCCCCTCGAACTTCTCGAAGCTGCGCCAGGCACGGATGTACGTGTCCTGCACCGCGTCCTCGGCGTCGAAGGAGGAACCGAGCATCCGGTAGCAGTAGCCGGTGAGCTCGACGCGGTACCGGTCCAGCGCCGCGTCCAGCCCGGGCCCGAGATCGGTGGTATCCGTCATGTCCCTTGATCCCCCTGGTAGTTCCCGATACTTCGGAAACTACCCGAGGGCTCTGACAACCGCAGCCCGGCACGCGGTGACGGAACGTTCACCCGGTTGCTCAGAGCTGCCACCGGGCCCGCACCACACCGTCCGCGTCCGGCAGTACACCGGTGAACAACGGCTTCCGCTCGTCGACGTAGATCGACAGCAGGGTCGCGGCCCGGGCGACGGCGAGCACCTGCGCCAGCTCGGCCCGGTCCTCCTCGTTGACCCACATGCTCGACACAAGACCGTCCGCGTCCTCCCACACGACCTCGACCGTGAACTGCTCGGGAAGCCCGGCGAGCAGCCCGTCGGTGTCGGTGGACAGACCCGGCCACACGTTCAGCAGGGCGCGCGGCGCCAGCCCGGCCCGGAGGGCGTCGAGCCGGCTCCCGTCACCGAGGGAGTGCCAGCGGGAGAGGTTCGAGACGGCGTTCTCCTGGACCAGCCCCGCCTCACCGCGCTCCGCGCTCGCCCGCACCCGCTCCCAGAACTCCTCGTCGGCGGGGCGCAGCTCGTACTCCTCGTCCGGCGACTGCTCGTACGGCGAGGCCTCGATCGGCTCCGCGAAGAGCCCGAGCTCCCCGGCGCGGGCCACGGCCGACTCGCAGGGCGTGCGGGAGCCGACGTAGACGTACTGGTCGTACCCGACGTGCACGGTGAAGACGTCCCGCTCCTCCTCCTGCGCCTCCAGCCGGCACCACGCGCCGTGGTCGCGGAGCATGCCGCGTACGAGCTCGAGCGCGATCGGCACCGTCACCTGCGCGCCGTCGTGGAACCCGGCAAGGCCGTCGGGGAACAGCACGTCCAGCCCGTGGCCCTCCACCGGGGGCTCCAGCCCGAAGTGCACGAAGCCGCTGACCTCCGGAGACCGGACGGCGAGCCGCTCGACCCCGCTCTCCTCGGCGAAGGCGGCGACGGCCTCCAGGTACGCGGCCTCCAGCGGCCCGTGGTCGCTGATGGAGTCGACCGTCCCCCGGTAGGTCCCGTCGGGATCCCGGTCGGCGGGGTCGTACTTGGTCACCCGGTACACATGGGGGAGCGGCACGTCAGTCCTCGTCTTCTTCCTCGTAAGCCGGTACGACCCATCGAAGGACGGCCTCGCCCGCCCGGTCCTCCAGCGTGGCCGGGTACACCTGCCCGTACGCCCGCTCGCCGTAGTGGCGCAGGGCATGGTCCCCGGGGTCCCAGCCGAGCCCGAGCACCCGGCATCCGCCGACCTCCATGGCCCCGGCCAGCAGGGGATGGCCCCAGCCGGCGCGGTGGAAGCGGTGGAAGTCGGTGTGCTCGTCCACCGCGACCACCAGACCGTTGCCCGGGCCCCGGTTGACCCAGTCCTCGATCCGCGCGCCGAGGGCCTCAGCCTCGGCGAGGGGGAGGTCGAGGAAGCCGTACGGTCCGGAGCCGTCGGGGTTCTCGGGCACGACCTCGCCGCCGAACACCGCGTGGGCCTCTTCCCGGTACAGCCCCCAGTACGTGACGTCGGCCAGCCCGTCCACGGACTCTCCGCCCAGGCTCTCGAAGGAGTCCAGCGCCCGGGCGTCGCCCAGGATCATGCCGCAGCGGTCGATCGGGAGGTCGCCGAGGGGGACCGGGCCGTCGCCGTGGGCCGCCCGGTCCCAGGGGATGCCCAGGGAGATTTCCAGGGCCGAGACCACCGGCTCGTCGTCGAAGACGGACGGGGAGGTCCACGCCCGTACCGGCAGCGGCCGGTCGGCGGCGGCCGGGACGGCCACGGCCTCGTACTCCCACGTCATGGGGTCGGCGGCCTCGCCGTCGTGGAGGTGGCCACCGCCCGCCGCCGCGGCGGCGAACGCGTGCTCCGACCAGGGCCCGTCCCCGTCCCGCCGGTGGTCGATCCAGCCCGCCTTGCCCAGGAGGAGCACCCCCGAGGGGGCCGTGACCGAACCGAGGACCAGCTCCGTGAGGGCCGGGAGCTCCGGGAGGTCCCACGACGCGGGCGGGCGGAAATCGCACCGCGTGCCGTCGAAGGGGTACGCGGCCGCCTCGACGAGCTCCGTGACGCGGACGCCCTCCGCGCGTATTTCCTCCGCCTCGGCCGCCGTCCAGTACACCGGGTGGCCCGTCTTCCCGGCGAAGGACTCCTCGTCCTTCCACTGCCACACCCGCTCCGGGCTGACCGTGATGTCCAGCTCCTGGTCGGTCACGTGGATGTCCGCACCGGACCGGGCGCGCGACTCCAGGTTCACGTACCAGCCCCGGAACTCCTGCTCCTCCGTGAAGGTCCACCACACCGCGTGCCCCGCCCCGGCCGGCTGGAGGATCAGCGCGCCCCCGCGCCGCCAGCGGCTCGGCCGCAGCGGGTACGAGCCGCCCGGCGGCAGGTCCCGCAGGTGGGCGCCGGGCGGGAGTTCGGCGCGCCAGACCGGCGTGCCCGGGGCGATCCACAGCAGCAGACCGTCTTCGCGGTCCTCCACTATCCGGGCCGGACAGACCATGCTGACCGTGTCACCGAGGATCAGGTGAAAGTTGACTGTGGACATGGGCAGCGATCATGCCATCCGGGTCCGTCAGTGCCGCACCCCGTCGGCCCTTCAGCGGGCGGGCAGCGCCGCCGCGTGCGCGGCACGGGCCGCGTGGGACCCGTACAGGGTGATCGAGACGACGCCGGCGACCGCGAGCAGCGCGATGGTGACCGTGGCCGCCCAGCCCGCCGAGTGGTAGGCGAGGGCGCCGAGCGTGCCGCCGGCGCTGGAGCCGACGTAGTACGCCGACTGGTAGAGCGCCGAGGCCTGCGCGCGGCCCGTCTTCGCCGTGCGGCTCACCGCCGCCGAGGCCACGGCGTGGCCCGCGAAGAAGCCCGCCGTGATCAGGACCAGCCCCAGCAGGATCGCGGCGAGCGAGTCCGCGAGGGACAGGAACAGGCCCAGCGCCGTCGTGGTCACCGCCAGGTAGAGCGCGCCGCGCCGGCCCGTGCGGGCCACCAGCTGCCCGGCGGCCGCCGAGGAGACCGTACCGACCAGGTAGACGAGGAAGATCGAGCCGATGACACCCTGCCCGAGGGAGAACGGCTCGTCGACGAGGCGGTAGCCGATGACGGTGTACACGGCCCCGAACACCGTCATGAACAGCGCGCCGATCCCGTACAGCCGCAGCAGCAGCGGATCGCGCAGGTGGCCTGCGACGGTACGCCCCACCGCGCGCGGGTTCAGCGAGGCCGGCCGGAAGAACCGGGCCCGGGGGAGGAGCACCAGGAACGCCGCCGCGCAGGCCAGCGACATCAGGCCCACGGTCAGCAGTCCGCCGCGCCAGCCCCACGCCTGGGCCGCCCAGCCGGTGACGATGCGGCCGCTCATGCCGCCGATCGAGTTGCCCGCCACGAACAGGCCGATCGCGGCGACCAGCGCCTTCGGCTTCACCTCTTCCGCCAGGTACGCCATCGCGGAGGCCGGGATGCCGGCGATCGCCGCGCCCTGGACGGCGCGCAGCGCGATCAGCCACTCCAGGTTCGGGGCGAACGGCACGAGGAGGCCGACGCCGACCGCGACCGCCATGGAGCAGATCATCAGCCGGGTCCGGCCGAAGCGCTCCGAGAGCGCGCTGAGCGGCAGGACGAAGAGGGCGAGCGCGCCGGTGGCCGCGGAGACCGTCCAGCTGGCCTGACCCGCCGTCACGCCGAAGCCGGCGGAGATCGCGGGCAGCAGTGCCTGGGTGGAGTAGAGGAGGGCGAAGGTGGCCAGTCCGGCGGCGAAGAGCGCGAGGCTGAGGCGGCGGTAGCCGGGACGGCCGGGCTCGTGCGCTTCGGGGGCGGAGGCGGGGAACGACGGGGTGGAGGCACCCGTGACGGCGGGTGCCCCGGTATGAGCGGGAGGCATGTGTACGACCGTAGGGCCGCCCGTTTCATGCGTCCAATGCACAGATTCGCGATAATCAATCCATCCACGCATCACCGCAGGTCAGATGGGCGCATATCGATGAGCCGTTACGAAGAAGACATGGCTGTGACACACGCGCTGGCCCCGCGCCTCGCGTACTTCGTGGCCGTGGCCCGGCACGAGCACGTCACCCGCGCCGCCCACGAGCTGGGCGTTCCCCAGTCCACCCTGTCGCGGGCCATGGTCCGGCTCGAACAGGACCTGGGCGTCACGCTGTTCGCCCGCAAGGGCCGTACCGTCGCGCTCACCACCGCGGGGCGCACCTTCCTCGCCTCGGCGGAGCGCTCGCTCGCCGAGATCGCCCGCGCCGCGGGATCCGTACAGCAGGACGCGGACCCGGCCTTCGGGAAGGTCGCCTTCGGCTTCCTGCACACCCTGGGCTCCGAGACCGTGCCGGGCCTGATCCGGGCCTTCCGGGCCGACCATCCGGGCGTACGGTTCTCCCTCGTCCAGAACTACGGCGAGGCCATGCTGGAGAAGCTCCGGGCCGGCGAGCTCGACCTGTGCCTGACCTCGCCGCTGCCCGACGCCCCCGACCTGGTGGCCCGCCGCCTGGACGAACAGCGGCTGCGCCTGGTGGTCCCCGACGACCACCGCCTCGCCGGCCGCAAGCGGATCCGGCTGGCCGAGGCGGCCGAGGAAACCTTCGTCACCCTGGAGGCCGGCTACGGCCTGCGCCGGATCACCGACGACCTGTGCGCGGAGGCCGGGTTCACTCCCCGGGTCGCCTTCGAGGGGGAGGAGGCGGAGACCCTGCGCGGGCTCGTCGCCGCCGGGCTCGGCGTCGCGCTGCTGCCGCCGCCCGCCGTGGCCCGCCCGGGGGTGGTCGAGCTGACGGTCACCGCCCCGCGCGCGGTCCGCGAGATCGGGGTCGCCTGGCTGGACGGACACCCGGACACGCCGCCGGTGGCGGAGTTCAAACGGTTCCTGCTGTCCCGTCGGGGCCGGCTGATCCCGGAGCTTCCGGAGCCCCGGCCGGGCGCGTGAGCGGGGCGCCGACCGCCGCCGACAGCAAGTACCCGGCCTGGAAACGGGACTTGGCGCCCACCGCGCGCATGACCTCCGCGATGTGACGCTGGCAGGTCCGCTCGGACATGCCGAGCCGCCGCGCGATGGCCTTGTCCTCCAGCCCCTCCGCGAGGAGCCGGACGATGTTCTGGCGGAGCTCCTCGGAAATGGAGCGGGCCTGGTCCGGGCCGACGGTGGTGGCGAAGGGCTCCGCCTGGGCCCAGGAGCGCTCGAAGGTCTGCACCATGAAGTGCACGACGTTCGGCTCGCGCACCACCAGCGCGGCCTTGTCGTCGTCGCGGACCTCCAGCAGCCCGGTGTGCTGGTCGACCAGGATCATCCGCATCAGCCCGTCGCCGACGGTACGGACCTGCGAGCCGAGCGCGGTCACGCGCTCGACGTAGGCCGCGGTGGGGCGCGAGTAGCGGGCGGTGTGCTGGTAGATCGTGCGCAGCCGCACGCCCCGGGCCAGCATCGCCTCGTCCCGGCCGACCGCCTGCTCCAGGATCTCCGGGGACCGGCCGCCACCCGGATGGCAGGTCAGCACCTCGCACTCGGCCGAGCCGATGAGCTCGGTGATCAGGTTCTGCAGCGCGGCCTGGTCGGTGATCAGCTCCAGGCGGTCCACCCCGTCCCGGTCGCGCTGGGTGCTGCCGGCCTCGTACTGCGGGATCAGCGACTCCAGCCGGGCGCGCAGCCGGTCCATCTCGTCGTGGGTCTCGCGCACCCGCAGGGCCAGCGGGGCCAGCGTGCGGGCGGTGGCGGCCCGCGGGGACACCGCGCTCCAGCGCAGCTCCCGTACGGTGCCGTTCGCGCAGGTCTGCGGACGGGGCTGGAGCAGGTGGGCCGCCGCGAGCTCGGCGACGGCGGACGCGGCGGGCTCGCCGAGGGCCTCGGCCGCCTCCGCCTCGGTGAAGACGTGCCGCTCGGCCGCGTACCCGTAAAGACGCAGGGCCGCGGGACTCAGCTGCTCCGTTTCATCCGCAGGCATGTACATATTCGTCCCGACCTGTGCCGATTGGTAAACCCCTCGTGTTCCCGCAAGGCGTCAAGACGATGCCCCTGGATCTTCGCGAGCTTATGCCGAACCGGCACAGTGGTGCCACGGCGTTCTCGGGGGAGGGCGCGGGCGTTTTCCGGTCCGCGCTTCGCCGTCACGGCGTCGCGCCCGCAAGCGGGTGCGTGCCTCTGGTGGTCGCGCCGGATCCGACCGCACCATCCGACCGTGAGGGGACGGCCCGGCCGGCGCGGCCCACCCCGCGCGACCACCAGCCACCCACCCCGCCCCCGCCCCCGGCACCCACGGCCTCACCCCCACCGCCCTCACCCCCGCAGCGACCGCCCGAACCCGGAGGCCAACGGCATCCGCAGCCCCAACGGCGGCGGCGCCGCCAGCGCGTCGGTGACAGGACGGGAGTAGCGGCCGGAGAACACGGATCCCAGGACGAAGTCCACCGACAGGGCAACCACTTCGGCCTGGTGCTCACGTAACCGGTGCCCGTCGGAGTGCACCTCGAAGCGGCACGTGGTGCGGTTGGCCTTCTTCGCCCGGCTCGCCAGCCGGAACGAGAGCTCCGGGTCGCTGCGCGCGTCATTGGTGCCGTGCACGATCAGCACCCGGCGCCCCGACAGCTGTTTCACCGGTTCAGGGGAGCCGTCCCCGCCCTGCCGGGGCAGCGAAGGGGCGAGCGCGAGAACGGAGTTGACGGCCTCGTGGCCCGCGGCGGCCAGCGCCGCCCGGCCCCCGGCGTCGTATCCGGCCAGGCACACCGGAACGTCCCCGTACCGGCGGACGACCTCGTCCGCCGCCCATTGGGCGTCCTCCTCCCGGCTGCCTCCGCCGTGGACGACCTGGTGCGTGACCAGCCCCTCCGCCGCCCCCGCACGGGCCAGCGCCCGCGCGAGCGGGCGCACCGGACCGGGGGAGAACCTGGACGCCCCGGGGAGCAGGAGCACCACACCACTGACCGTAGAGACCGAGCCGTTCGCGCCGGCCGCCCGCCCCAGGCGGGCCCCGCGCGCCGGCGGCGCATGCTGTGCCATGACGGAACAGTCTCAGACGCCGAGGTGTACGCCACCCGTCCGCGCGGTCACTGTTACATATCGCATGCAGGCACACTCTCAACGCTCTACGCGCGTAGGAGCTAGAGTGCGCAGATGACGAGCGAGACCCCCAACCTGCCCACCCCGGATCAGATCCGCCGCTCCCCGAAGGTGCTCCTGCACGACCACCTCGACGGTGGACTGCGCCCCGGGACCATCATCGAGCTGGCCGCCAAGGTCGGTTACGAGAACCTTCCCGAGACCGAGGCCGACAAGCTCGGCGTCTGGTTCCGGGAAGCCGCCGACTCCGGCTCCCTCCCGCGCTACCTGGAGACGTTCGCGCACACCTGCGCCGTCATGCAGACGAAGGAGGCCCTCTTCCGGGTGGCCTCCGAGTGCGCCCAGGACCTGGCCGAGGACGGCGTCGTGTACGCCGAGATCCGCTACGCCCCCGAGCAGCACCTCGAAGCCGGCCTGACCCTCGAAGAGGTCGTCGAGGCGGTCAACGAGGGCTTCCGCGAGGGCGAGCGCCGTGCGCGCAGCAACGGCAACCGCATCCGCATCGGTGCGCTGCTGACCGCGATGCGGCACGCCGCCCGCGCGTTGGAGATCGCGGAGCTGGCCAACCGCTACCGCGACAACGGCGTGGTCGGTTTCGACATCGCCGGTGCCGAGGCCGGGTTCCCTCCCACCCGCCACCTCGACGCCTTCGAGTACCTCAAGCGCGAGAACAACCACTTCACCATCCACGCGGGCGAGGCCTTCGGTCTGCCCTCGATCTGGCAGGCGCTGCAGTGGTGCGGCGCCGACCGGCTCGGCCACGGCGTGAAGATCATCGATGACATCGAGGTGGCCGCCGACGGCTCCGTGAAGCTGGGGCGCCTGGCCTCCTACGTCCGGGACAAGCGCATCCCCCTGGAGATGTGCCCGACGTCGAACCTGCAGACGGCCGCGGCCGCCTCGTACGCCGAGCACCCGATCGGCCTGCTGCGGAAGCTGCACTTCAGGCTCACGGTGAACACCGACAACCGTCTGATGAGCGGCACCAGCATGAGCCGCGAGTTCGAGCACCTGGTCGACACCTTCGGCTACTCGCTCGACGACATGCAGTGGTTCACCGTCAATGCGATGAAGTCGGCGTTCATTCCTTTCGATGAACGACTGGCCATGATCAACGAGGTCATCAAGCCCGGATATGCGGAGCTGAAGTCGGAATGGCTGTTCCAGCAGACCGCTTCCACCAGCGGTTCTGTCTCGGCGTAGGCCATGGCATGACGTTCTGAGAACGCCCGGGAGGAGCAATTCCCGGGCGCTTTCTCGTATTTAACGATGTTTGCGGGCCGGGGTTTGAAGTGACTAGTTTGCGGAGCCGCTCATTTCCCCGTCGCAAGGACGATCCTTCATGAAGCAGTCAGCTGCCAAGACCCTCGGTGTCGCCGCTCTCGGTGCCGCCTTCGCCGCCGTCGCCGCCGGGACCGCCTCGGCCTCCGTCCCCGCCGTCGGTCTCGGCGATGCGCTGGGCACGGTCCAGGGCCTCACCAGCCAGCAGCGCGTGAGCTCCGAGGAGGGCCAGCAGGCCCCCCAGGCGACCGACCCGGCCGCCGCGCTCGGCACGGTGACCGGTCTGCTCGGCGGTCTCCCGACCAGCGGCCTCGGCGCCTGATCCGCTCCGGATCACCGGCGGATTCGTACGTGATCCGTACGCGATTCGCACGCATGCCCGCGCGGTGCACACCTCTTCGAGCAGGTGTGTGCCGCGTCGCGGCATGTGCCAGGATCACCGCCAACTGCCCGCCGAACAACGGGGTGTGAGGTCTCGATCATGCGCATGAAGGCACCAGCGGTCACGGCCGCGCTGCTCCCCGCCCTGCTGCTCGCGGCAGTGGGCTGTGGCAGTACGCACACCCCCGCGCCGGGCAAGGCCCCGGACCCGAAGGGCTCCGCGAGCGCACCCGGCCCGTCCGCGTCGGCCGGCGCCCCGGGAGCCCCGGGCTCCGCCGGATCCACGGGATCCTCCGCCGCGCCCAAGCGGGCCGGCAGCAGGCTGGAGCGCTCCGCCCTGGAACAGGGCGACCTGGCCGGCTATCAGATCTCCGCGAACGGCAAGAACCCCGGCGCACCCGACGGCCAGCCCCAGGCCGACCGCAAGGCCTGCCAGCCGCTCGCCGACATCATGGGCGACAAGCCCGACCCGGCCGCGCGCGAGACGGTCAACCGCGGCATCGGCTCCCAGAAGCAGATGGGCCTCGCGGTCTCCGCCTCCGTCAGCTCCTACGCCGAGGCCGACGCCAAGGCGCTGATCAGCAGGCTCAGGGACGCCGTGGCCGCCTGCGGTACGGGCTTCACCGCCACCGTCGAGAAGCAGAGCGGCGTCTACCGCGACGTGAAGCCGACCGACTACAAGACGGACGGCGACGAGAGCGTCAGCTGGACCACCACCGCCTCCGCCGAGGGCGTCACCGCTCAGGTGCACCTGGTCGTCGTACGCCAGGGGGACTCCGTCGTGCGCCTCATGGCCCTCAACGTGACGGGCAGTCCGAAGGCGCCCGAGGTCCCGCACGAGGTCACGGACAAGCAGCTCCAGAAGGTCCGCGCCGCTCGCTGACGTTGCCGGTCGGATACGAGGGCGCCGGTCGAAACGTGCCCGCCGGAAGGGCGGGCCCGCTCGGCGCCCGGCTTTTCCGGATTACCAGCCGGCGGTGCCGGCGGCGCTCGTCTTGTCGTTCGGCAGGAGCACCCACAGCGCCAGGTAGAGCAGGAACTGCGGGCCGGGGAGCAGGCACGAGACGAGGAAGATGACACGCATCGTGTTCGCGGATATTCCGAATCGACGCGCCAGGCCGGCACAGACTCCGCCGATCCATCGTCCGTCACGGGGGCGGGCAAGGGCGCTCATGGTCTCTCCTCAGGCTTTTTCGCGGGAAGTCTTCCTGCGATGTCTCAATACTCCCGCTGAATGGAGGAGAGGACGTCGGTCCAGGGACCGAGCCCGACCCTGGGAATTCTCGGGGTAGCCCCCTGAGGCCCGGCCTGAGGGCCTCCCTGGGAGCCGGCCCGGGCGCCCGTCCCGGAACCGGACGGGGAGGAGGCCAGGACGCCCCCCGAAGAAGCGACGGCCGTCCGGGCCCGCCGCATCCGGCCCCGCAGCGCCGGTACGACGATCACGTGCGCGAGCATCACGCCGACGGTGTTCAGCAGCACCGAATCCACGTCGACCACCTGCCCCGGGACCGCGGTCTGGAGCATCTCCACACCGACCGAAACCAGCGCGCCCGCGGCGGCGGTCCGGGCCAGCGAGGACCAGGCGGCCAGCGGAGACAGCTCCACCCGCCCGCTGATCAGCGGCAGCAGCACCCCGAGCGGGGCCAGCAGGGCCAGCCCCCCACCGATCCGCCGTGCGGCCACCAGGGGCCCGGCGGCGAGGTCCGCGCGGATACCGTCCAGCGGAGTCAGATTGGCAGCGGCCGCCCAGGGAACGTCCAGCGGGCGCAGCATCAGCCAGCCGACGACGAGGAGGTGAGCGGTCAGCAGGACCCCGGCGAGGAGTCGGATCCGCAGGTGAATAGCGGCGTTGCCGCTGCCCTTGAGACGGTGCACATCTGGGGGGACGCACCCCGCGGTGCCCGCGGTTCCGGAGAAAGCGCCGGTCAGCCCGTGGCGAGCAGCACGATGAGGATCAGCGCGCCGATCACGGCGGGCGCGATGATCTCGTACGACCAGGTGACCTTCACACTGCCCTGGGCGCCGGGCCGGGAGGCTCCGCGCTCGTGCAGTTCGCGCAGTTCCTCCATGGTCCGGTCCGCCGTGGCGCGGGGCACCTCGTCCTTCTGGTCCGCACCCTGCCCGGGCGTGGACATGCTCCGGCCCAGGAGCCCGCCGAGCCTGCTGGGATGCCCCTGCTGGGCCCGGTTCGCCCGCTTGCGCTCCCGCAGGGAGACGGGCACCGACCACAGCTGGTACTTGGCCCCCTCGGCCCGCACCTCGGCCGAGAACGTGGCGCGCAGGGAGTCGACGGCAGCCCAGGGGAGCTCGATGACCCGGAACGGGTTCCGCACGCGCAGCCGGTCGGCGTTGGCGAAGACGGCCGGGCGGATCGTGAACGCCACGACGAGCGGTACGAGGAACAGCGCGACGGCGAGCGCGACCCACGGGGAGTTCCCGCCGCCGCGTACGACGGTGTCCCCGCAGAGCCACGCGATCAGCGCGAGCATCAGCACGCCGGAGACCGTGGCCATGGGGGAGCGGTAGACACGGTCTGCGTACGCCGGCTCATCGGTGGGCTGCTCGCTGCTCATGGGCCCGATTCTGCCTCAACCCCGCCGCGGTGGTGGTGTCGGCAGCGGGTAGAAGCCGGCCGCGGCTTCCGCGCCCGCCGGCCACACCCTGAGCCCGTACTGGGCGTCGTCCGTCGCGACGAGGTCGTACCGGGTGCCGTCGAGCATCGTGCGGGGGTGCGCGCGGTCCACTTTCGCCAGTACGCGGCCGGCCCAGCCGTCGGCGGGCTTCCAGTCCGGAGCGACGGCGCGGATCCAGGCCTCGGGTCCCTCGGGCCCGTTGCGCAGCACCGCGATCCGGCCCTTGCCGACGAGGACGGTCTCGCCGCCGTAGCGGGCGTCGGCCGACGGGTCGGACGGGCCCGGAGGATCGGCGGAGGCGGAGGCAGGGGCAGGGGCAGGGGCAGAGGCAGAGGCAGAGACGTAAGCGGAGGCGATCGCGGTCGCGGCGGGCGTCAGAAGCGCCCCGGCGAGGGCGGCGGTGACGAGCGGGGTACGGAAAACGGTACGCATGGCGGCTCCTCGGAGCATTGTCCCGAAAGGGCGGGAGAACCGCTCGCCGGCCCCCGGCGGCCCCTTCCGCCCCCTGTGGGGGGGGTGACAGGCCGCTACGCGCGTAGATATGCTCATGTGGTGACCATGCCCACCACCCTCACCGCATTCGCTGACGTGACGAGGTCCGACAGTGCGCTGCGCCGCTTCCTGCACGGGCTGCCCGGCGTCGACGCTGTCGGCCTGGAGGCCCGCGCGGCCTCCCTCGGCACCCGCTCGATCAAGACGACGGCGAAGGCGTACGCCATCGACCTCGCCATCTCGATGATCGACCTGACGACGCTGGAAGGCGCGGATACCCCGGGCAAGGTCCGGGCGCTCTCCGCCAAGGCCGTGCACCCCGATCCGACCGACCGCACCACGCCCATGACGGCCGCCGTCTGCGTGTACCCGGACATGGTGGCCACCGCGAAGGCCGCCCTGAACGGCGCCGACGTCAAGGTCGCCTCCGTCGCCACCGCCTTCCCGGCCGGCCGCGCGGCCCTGCCCGTCAAGCTCGCCGACACGGCCGACGCCGTGGCCGCCGGCGCCGACGAGATCGACATGGTCATCGACCGTGGCGCCTTCCTCGCCGGCCGCTACCTCGAGACCTACGAGCTGATCCGCTCGGTCAAGGAGGCCTGCGTCCGCCCCGACGGCACCGCCGCCCGCCTCAAGGTGATCTTCGAGACCGGCGAGCTGTCCACGTACGACAACATCCGCCGCGCCTCCTGGATCGGCATGATGGCCGGGGCCGACTTCATCAAGACGTCCACCGGCAAGGTCGGCGTCAACGCGACCCCCGCGAACACGCTCCTCATGCTCGAAGCCGTCCGCGACTTCAAGGAGCAGACTGGAATCCAGATCGGCGTGAAGCCGGCCGGCGGCATCCGGACCACCAAGGACGCCATCAAGTTCCTGGTCCTGGTCAACGAGACCGTGGGCGAGGACTGGCTGAGCAACCACTGGTTCCGCTTCGGAGCCTCCAGCCTGCTCAACGACCTGCTGATGCAGCGCCAGAAGCTGAGCACCGGCCGTTACTCCGGTCCCGACTACGTGACGGTGGACTGATCACCATGGCATCTGTATTCGAATACGCGCCCGCGCTGGAGTCGCGTTCCGTCGTCGACATCGCCCCCTCCTACGGGCTCTTCATCGACGGCGAGTTCACCGAAGCGGCGGACGGCAAGGTCTTCAAGACCGTCTCTCCGGCCTCCGAGGAGGTGCTCGCCGAGATCGCGCAGGCCGGCGCCGCCGACGTGGACCGGGCCGTCAAGGCGGCCCGCAAGGCCTTCGAGAAGTGGTCCGCGCTGCCCGGCTCCGAGCGCGCCAAGTACCTCTTCCGCATCGCGCGGATCATCCAGGAGCGCAGCCGCGAGCTGGCCGTCCTGGAGACCCTCGACAACGGCAAGCCGATCCGGGAGACCCGCGACGCGGACCTCCCGCTCGTCGCCGCGCACTTCTTCTACTACGCGGGCTGGGCCGACAAGCTCGACCACGCGGGCTACGGCGCCAACCCGCGCCCCCTCGGCGTGGCCGCCCAGGTCATCCCGTGGAACTTCCCGCTGATGATGCTCGCGTGGAAGATCGCCCCGGCGCTCGCCACCGGCAACACCGTCGTGCTGAAGCCGGCCGAGACGACCCCGCTGTCCGCCCTGTTCTTCGCGGACATCTGCCGCCAGGCGGGCCTGCCCAAGGGCGTCGTCAACATCCTCACCGGGTACGGGGACGCGGGCGCGGCCCTCGTCGAGCACCCGGACGTGAACAAGGTCGCCTTCACCGGCTCCACCGCCGTCGGCAAGGCCATCGCGCGCCAGGTCGCCGGTACCGACAAGAAGGTCACCCTGGAGCTGGGCGGCAAGGGCGCCAACATCGTCTTCGACGACGCCCCCATCGACCAGGCCGTCGAGGGCATCGTCAGCGGCATCTTCTTCAACCAGGGCCAGGTCTGCTGCGCGGGCTCGCGCCTCCTGGTCCAGGAGTCGGTCCACGACGAGCTGATCGGCTCGCTCAAGCGCCGCCTGTCCACGCTGCGCCTCGGCGACCCGCTCGACAAGAACACCGACATCGGCGCGATCAACTCCGCCGAGCAGCTCGCCCGGATCACCGCGCTCGCGGAGACCGGCGAGGCCGAGGGCGCCGAGCGCTGGACCGCGCCGTGCGACCTGCCGTCGTCCGGCTACTGGTTCGCCCCGACGCTCTTCACGAACGTCACCCAGGCGCACACCGTCGCCCGCGACGAGATCTTCGGCCCGGTGCTGTCCGTGCTGACCTTCCGCACGCCCGACGAGGCCGTCGCGAAGGCCAACAACAGCCAGTACGGCCTGTCCGCCGGCATCTGGACGGAGAAGGGCTCGCGCATCCTCGCGGTCGCCAACAAGCTCCGCGCGGGCGTCGTCTGGGCCAACACGTTCAACAAGTTCGACCCGACTTCGCCCTTCGGCGGCTACAAGGAGTCGGGCTTCGGCCGCGAGGGCGGCCGCCACGGCCTCGAGGGCTACCTCGCCCCGTCGAACCCGAAGGGTGAGCGCTAATGGGATCCGTTGAGTCGACCCGTCTGAACGTCTTCAAGACCTACAAGCTGTACGTCGGGGGCAAGTTCCCCCGCTCCGAGAGCGGCCGGGTGTACGAGGTGAGCGACTCCAAGGGCAACTGGCTGGCCAACGCCCCGCTGGCCTCCCGCAAGGACGCCCGTGACGCGGTCGTCGCCGCGCGCAAGGCCTTCGGCGGCTGGTCCGGCGCGACCGCGTACAACCGCGGCCAGATCCTCTACCGCATCGCCGAGATGCTGGAGGGCCGCCGCGAGCAGTTCGTCCGCGAGGTCGGCGAGGCCGAGGGCCTGTCCAAGTCGAAGGCGGCCGCCGTCGTGGACGCGGCCATCGACCGCTGGGTCTGGTACGCGGGCTGGACCGACAAGATCGGCCAGATCGTGGGCGGGGCCAACCCGGTCGCGGGCCCGTTCTTCAACCTCTCCACCCCCGAGCCGACCGGTGTCGTCACGGTCGTCGCCCCGCAGGCCTCGTCCTTCCTCGGACTGGTATCCGTGATCGCCCCGGTGATCGCCACGGGCAACACGGCCGTCGTCATCGCCTCCGAGAAGGCGCCGCTCCCGGCGCTCTCCCTGGGCGAGGTGCTGGCCACCTCCGACCTGCCCGGCGGCGTGGTCAACATCCTGTCCGGCAAGGCCGCCGAGATGGGCCCGCACCTGGCGTCCCACCAGGACGTCAACGCGATCGACCTGGCGGGCGCCGACACGGCGCTGGCCAAGGAGCTGGAGATCGCGGCCGCGGACAACCTCAAGCGCGTCCTGCGTCCACAGCCTGTGGACGACTGGAGCGCCGACCCGGGCACGGCGCGCATGACGGCCTTCCTGGAGACCAAGACCGTCTGGCACCCCACCGGGTCGCTGGGCGCGGGCGGCTCCTCGTACTAGAGCCGTACGAGCTCCCCCGAAGACCGGCCCCGGCAGCGTTCCCCCGCACTGCCGGGGCCTCTTCATGCCCTACGGGAGCTGCTTGCCGCCCGTCAGCGGGCCCAGGAGGGAAGACGCCGCGGCGGTGGGCAGCTCGCCGACCGACGGCCCCTGGGTCAGGATGCCGGTGACCATGCCGGTGCCGACGGAGGGGAAATCCGCGACCTGGGTGGCCACGCCGTTGTCGAGCGGGTCCACGCCGGTGTGGGCCAGCGGATTCACCTTGAGGTTCGAGATCGGGTCGGAGACCCCCGCGAGGGCCGCCGGAACATCGAGCTCGCCGGCCTGGGCACCCCCGGCGGCCATCGCGAGGGCCGCACCGGCCATCGAGAGGGTCAGGCCCGCACTGCGGAGTCGGTTCGGTACGGAAGGGGCTGCGTGACGTGCCATGGAGATCCCGCCTGGGTTGTAGTCGCGTGCGCACGCAGCGTAGTGGAGGTGTGATCCTCGATACCAACGGACCTTTGGGTAGGTCCCCTGCCCGAGGTAATAGTTCACACTGTTGTTCCGTGAGCTGTTCCTCTCCTTCGCCTACGCGTGTCGTCCTGCTGACCGGTCCCTCGGGCTCCGGCAAGTCCTCGCTGGCGGCCCGTTCCGGGCTGCCCGTGCTGCGCCTGGACGACTTCTACAAGGACGGCGACGACCCCACCCTGCCGCTCGTCGAGGGCAGTGCCGACATCGACTGGGACTCCCCGCAGTCCTGGGACGCGGAGGCGGCCGTGGCCGCGATCGCCGAGCTGTGCGCGGCCGGGCGGACCGAGGTCCCCGTCTACGACATCTCCACCTCCTCCCGGACCGGTACGGAGGCGCTGGACATCTCCCGGACCCCGCTGTTCATAGCCGAGGGGATCTTCGCGGCGGACGTCGCGCTGCGGTGCCAGGAACTGGGACTGCTGGCGGACGCGATCTGCCTGCGCGGGCGGCCCAGCACCACCTTCCGGCGCCGGCTGGCCCGCGACCTGCGCGAGGGCCGCAAGTCGGTGCCGATGCTGCTGCGGCGGGGCTGGCGGCTGATGCGGGCGGAGCGGGGCATCGTGGCCCGGCACACCGCGCTGGGCGCGCACGCCTGCGGCCGTGACGAGGCGCTGGGCCGCCTAGCGGCGGCTGCGGCGGGCCGCCACCGCTCGGCGAGCGCGAGCACCGCGGCCGCGTAGCGCGCAGGACCCAGCGCGCAAGACGCAGGGCGCACATGAAAGCGCGGAACCAGTCGGACCCCCGGCCGACTGATTCCGCGCTTTCCCCCCATGGCCGCCGCCCCACCCCCGTAGGACGGCCCCCCGGCCGTTGGTCCGTCAGGCGACGAGGTCCTCGAAGGACTCCGCCTCGTCGCGGCCGAAGCTCAGCGCCTCGTCCTCGCGCATGCGCCGCAGCGAGCGCCAGATGCTCGACTTCACCGTGCCGACGCTGATGCCCAGGATCTCCGCGATCTCCGGGTCCGTGCGGCCCTCGTAGTAGCGCAGCACCAGCATCGTGCGCTGCGGCTCCGGGATGCGGGCGAGCGCCTGCCACAGCACCGCGCGCAGCTCCGTACCGCCCATGGCGTCGGTGTCCGAGGCCGTCTCCGGCAGCTCTTCCGTCGGGTACTCGTTCAGCTTGCGCCGGCGCCAGGCGCTGATGTGCAGGTTCGTCATCGTGCGCCGCAGGTAGCCGCCGACGGCAGCCTTGTCGCTGATGCGGTCCCAGGCGCGGTACGTGGAGAACAGCGCGGTCTGCAGCAGGTCCTCGGCCTCGTAGCGGTCGCCGGTCAGGTGGAAGGCCGTCGCGTAGAGGGCGGCCCGCCGCTCCTGGACGTACGCCGTGAACTCGGCCTCGGAGTCGCCGGACGGGTTCGCCGTGCGCTGCGTGGGGACGGTGGGGCGCTCGTAGGTCTTCGCGTCGATGGCCACCACGTGCGCCGGCCGCCGGGAAGGGGCCGTCGCCGTACGGACGACCGTCCGGCGGTTCACATCGTGCAGCCGCGTGACAACCGCGCTGGTGGTGGTGCTGTGCAGCGTGTTCATCTCGCGCCCCCCGTCGTGGAGTCTGTGTGTTCGTTGCTAGAAGACTGCCCGCCCGACATAACCGGGGTGTCCTTCGACTGTCACAGGCCTGTCACAGGGTCCCGGCCGGGCCCCGGGGGAGCCCCGCCCGGGATTGGGGGCGCAAGGCGGTCGAAGTCCTCAGGGGCGATGGGACAGAATGAGCCCGTGCCCTTCCTGTTGCTCATCGAGGACGACGACGCCATCCGCACGGCCCTCGAACTCTCCCTGTCACGCCAGGGCCACCGTGTGGCCGCCGCGGCGACGGGCGAGGACGGCCTGAAACTGCTGCGCGAGCAGCGGCCGGACCTGATCGTCCTGGACGTGATGCTGCCCGGGATCGACGGCTTCGAGGTGTGCCGGCGCATCCGCCGCACCGACCAGCTGCCGATCATCCTGCTGACCGCGCGCAACGACGACATCGACGTGGTGGTCGGCCTCGAGTCCGGAGCCGACGACTACGTGGTCAAGCCCGTCCAGGGGCGGGTCCTCGACGCCCGCATCCGGGCCGTGCTGCGCCGCGGCGAACGCGAGTCCACCGACTCCGCCGTCTTCGGCTCGCTGGTCATCGACCGGTCCGCCATGACGGTGACCAAGAACGGCGAGGACCTCCAGCTCACCCCGACCGAGCTGCGGCTGCTCCTGGAGCTCAGCCGCCGGCCCGGTCAGGCGCTCTCCCGCCAGCAACTGCTGAGGCTCGTCTGGGAGCATGACTACCTCGGCGACTCGCGCCTCGTGGACGCCTGCGTCCAGCGGCTGCGCGCCAAGGTCGAGGAAGTGCCCTCGTCACCCACCCTGATCCGTACGGTCCGGGGCGTCGGCTACCGACTGGATTCCCCTCAGTGATCAAAGCCCTGTTCGCGGGCCGGCGCTGGACCAGCCTGCGGCTGCGGCTCCTCGTCGTGTTCGCGCTGGTCGCCCTGACGGCCGCGGTCTCCGCGTCCGCGATCGCGTACTGGCTCAACCGCGAGGCCGTTCTGACCCGGACCCAGGACGCCGCACTCGGCGACTTCCGGCAGGAGATGCAGAACCGGGCCGCGGCGCTGCCCGCCGACCCGACGCAGGAGGAGCTGCAGCACACCGCCGAGATGATGGCGGGCAGCAGCCCCGGCTACAGCGTGCTGCTCGTGGACGAGCTGAAGGACGGCCGCAAGGTGTCCGGCGCGGCCGGCCCCGACGCCTTCTCGCTCGCGGACGTGCCCAAGTCGCTTCAGCACGCGATCGACGACCGGCAGAAGACCACGTCGGCCAACGACGCCGAGTACCACATGTACTGGCAGCGGACGAAGCCGAACGGCAACCCGTACCTGGTCGGCGGCACCCGGATCGTGGGCGGCGGGCCGACGGGCTACATGTACAAGTCCCTCGCGCAGGAACGCGACGACCTCAACGCCCTGGCCTGGTCGCTGACCATCGCCACGGGGCTCGCGCTGCTCGGCAGCGCGCTGCTCGCGCAGGCCGCGGCCCGGACCGTGCTGAAGCCCGTACAGCGGCTCGGCGACGCGGCGCGTCGGCTCGGCGAGGGCGAGCTCGACCACCGGCTGGAGGTGTCGGGGACGGACGAACTCGCCGATCTGGCGCACACCTTCAACAAGACGGCGGAGGCGCTGGAGAAGAAGGTCGCCGACATGAGCGCGCGGGAGGAGTCCAGCCGGCGGTTCGTCGCGGACATGTCCCACGAACTGCGCACGCCGCTGACGGCGTTGACGGCGGTCGCCGAGGTGCTGGAGGAGGAGGTCGACGACCTCGATCCGATGATCGCACCGGCGGTGGCGCTGGTCGTGAGCGAGACCAGGCGGCTGAACGACCTGGTGGAGAACCTGATGGAGGTCACCCGCTTCGACGCGGGAACGGCCCGGCTGGTGCTGGACGACGTGGACGTCGCCGACCAGGTGACGGCGTGCATCGACGCCCGGGCCTGGCTCGACGCGGTCGAACTCGACGCGGAGCGCGGGATCGTGGCCCGTCTGGACCCCCGGCGCCTCGACGTGATCCTGGCCAACCTGATCGGCAACGCGCTCAAGCACGGCGGGTCGCCGGTACGGGTCTCCATCCGGGTGGAGGGCGAGTGGCTGGTCATGGCGGTACGGGACAACGGGCCGGGCATCCCCGAGGAGGTGCTGCCGCACGTCTTCGACCGGTTCTACAAGGCGAGCGCTTCGCGCCCCAAGTCGGACGGCAGCGGTCTGGGCCTGTCCATCGCGATGGAGAACGCGCACATTCACGGCGGCGACATCACCGCGGAGAACGGGGCGGAGGGCGGCGCGCTGTTCACGCTGCGGCTGCCGGTGGACGTGGGGAAGGTGATCGCCGGTGACGA
This sequence comes from Streptomyces sp. NPDC054956, assembly GCF_053609185.1. Classification (NCBI taxonomy): domain Bacteria; kingdom Bacillati; phylum Actinomycetota; class Actinomycetes; order Kitasatosporales; family Streptomycetaceae; genus Streptomyces; species Streptomyces sp. NPDC054956. Next base: position 47,227 of record NZ_JBSGXB010000022.1, read on the forward strand.
GGCGTAGTACGGCCGTACTGGCGGCCCTGGGCCTGCTCGCCCTGTGCGGCTGCCTGCCGGGGTGCGGGATCAGGGCGACCACCGTGCCGGTGGACGTGGGCGCGGCGCCCTCACGGGTGTCGTGCAAGACGCCGGCGACCCCGCCGGCCGGGGCGGGCGGGGTGCAGGGCATCCGGGCCACGGTGGAACTGGTCTGCGGGGCCCAGCTGGTGGGCGTCGAGCGGGTGGTGCCGATCCCGGAGAAGAAGCCGTCCAGGGACGCGGTGGTCCTGGTGGGCCAGGCCCTGCTGGAAGCCTTGCAGCGCGAACCGTCCTCGGAGGACCGGGAGGCGGGCTTCTCGACCGACGTCCCGGCCGGGCTGACGGCGGCGGCGCCGCGGCCGGGCGACCCGGCGGGCACGCTGCGGCTCAGCCGCAAGCCCGAGGACCTGCCGCCGGTGGCGCTGTCGCAGATCGTGTGCACGCTCTCGGAGAGCGACGCGATCTCGGCGGGGCCGGGCCCGGTGGTGCTCGGCGGTCCCGACTCGGACCCGCCGCGCGCGTGGGAGTGCAGCGAAGCCGTCCGCTCGCGGCCGGAGGCGGTCCCGACGCTGGGCGACGTGGTGCGGCCCGGGACGACGGCGTCGCCGACGCCCTCGCCGAAGAAGACCTGACCGGCGGACCGGCCCGACCGGCCCGCCCGTGCGAACGGCCCCGGACCATCGGTCCGGGGC
>NZ_JBSGXB010000023.1:0-46537 GCF_053609185.1 Streptomyces sp. NPDC054956
GGAGTGGAGGCGGCCGCGGTGGTCCGGGAGCCGGCCCCGTGTCCGGGGCCGGTCGCGGAGCCTGAGGATCTTGTGGCCAGGGATGCGTGGGAGGCGCCGGATGCGGATCCCCCGGGTCCTGAGGGGCGGGATGAGTGGGTGTACCGGTATCGGGCTCCGTCATGGTGTGCGTCCAGTTCGTCGCGAGCGGGCGGCAGCGCGGATCAGGCACGGTCAGCGGTGTTTCCGTCACCGGCGGTGTCCGCGCGGACGATGACGACCGGGCAGTCCGCGTGCGTCGCGCACTGGTGGCTGACCGAGCCCAGCAGCAGGCTGGCGAAGCCTCCCCGACCCCTGCTGCCCACGACCAGCAGCTCTGCGCCGCGAGAGGCTTCGATCAGCGCGTCCGCCGCGCCGCCCCGGACCAGGTGTTGTTCCAGGGGCACGCCGCCTACCTCGACGAGCACCTTCTGGGTCTCGTTGGCCAGGTCCTGCCGGGCCGAGCCCTCGTCGAAGCCGGCGTCCACCGCCGGCGCGGACCAGCCCACCGCGCCGGGAACGTCGTAGGCCGCCACCGCGTCCACGGTCGCCCCGATCAGGCGCGCGTGGCGCACCGCCCACCGCAAAGCCTCGTAGGAGGCGGGTGAGCCATCGACGCCCACCACTACACGGGGAGTCGGGCCTATCGTGTCCATGGCCGTATCCCTCCTCTGTCACAGGTCGGAGCGGCCCGGAAGCCGTCCACCGGGGCGCCTGCCCGAACGAGCCACCCCCAAACAGCGACGGACAACGCCTCCCCGTAGCCCGTGCGGGCCGAGCGGGATCCGCGCCCCTGGCCAGGCCGCCTCGGTCGCCTCGGCCGCTTCGGCCCCGCAGAGAGGTCTGAGGCGGCGTCGGTGGGGTAGAGGAGAACGCAGAGACACCGAGTCACGGGAGGTGTGAGCGATGGGCACCAGTACCCCGACACGCCACACGATCCAACACCATGGCCCGGCGCGGAGCCCATACGGGCGGACCGCCGGCCCCGGTCGGGCCACGCGCTAGCGGGAGGATGCCATGGACGGCCCGGAGCTCTCCAAGCACGAACGCGACGTCCTGGACGTCATCGAGCGCGAACTGCGCGCCGACGTACTCCTCGACCGCAGACTCCGCACGCTGAGCCGCGGAGGCATCAGACCCTGGTCCCTCGATCGCCGTCCGGTGTTCTTCACCTGCCTGCTCGGCATCACCTGCGCCACGTTCTTCGTGCGCGCCGTGGCGACCCGGAGCACGGCGCTCCTCTGGACCTTCGCCGGTCTATGGGTACTCACCGCGGTCTGCGTGCTCCAGCTGGCGTACCAGTGGGCCATCAGGAAGACGACAGCAAGGGCCCACCGCAGGAAAGGCTGACCAGGCCCGGCGGACGCCCTCGCGGGGAGTCGGGCATCAAGGCGCTGCCCCGCCAGCCGCTCGACCACGGCCGCGTCGTGATGATCGAAGGCGACGACGCCGGAGGGCGCCTGCCCCCGGCAATCCCATGCCGAACGCGGGCCCCCTCGTGTTGGCTTGGGCCCGCGTTCGGATGGTGGGTTCCCCACAGACGGTCGGTGTCGGCATGGCGGTCGCTGCCGCCCTGCCGCTACTTCTTGCCGCGCAGGGAATCGTCGACACCGCGGGCGCGGTCCTTGGCCTCGCCCATCGCTTCCTTCGCCTTGCCCTTGACCTCGTCGATCTTGCCTTCGGCCTTCAGCCGGTCGTTGCCGGTGACCTTGCCGACGGCCTCTTTACCCTTGCCCTTGATCTGTTCCATCTTTCCCTTGGCCTTCTCAGCCATGGCTCGGCTCCTTTCGCGGATCTGCGGATCATCTCGAAGCGCAGCCGTATTCCGCTGTCTCGCCTGCCCCCGGAATCCGCGCCTACACGCGAGCGAGGAAGATTCCTACGACGCGCGCCGGGTCCCGCGGCACACTTCCGTCGGTCCACGCGCCGCACGGAAGCGGCGACGGTCTCCTCGAGGTGACCGTGGAACAGGGGACCTCGGTCACGGCCTCAAAGTGTCGGCCTCCCGGACGCTCTGCAGGTGGACAAGGACGTCGAAGGACTTGGCGAGCGCGACATCGTGCGGTTCGGCGGGGAACTGGGTGCCGAGGTTGAGCGTGGGCCGGGGTATGTCCAGCCAGGCACGCGCGGCGGCCGGGGCGCTGCGGACGTCGAGGTAGAAGTTTCGGTGACGCACCTGGTCGAGGGTGTACTCGTTCCGGCCGGGGCCGGCGGCGCCCACGGTGAACTTCTTCCACTCGCCGCCGAGGGCCGCGTCCTTCGACAGGAAGGAGCCCTCGTTGAAGGTGAAGCCGATCGGGAGGTAGTCATTGGCCATGGTGTCGCGCAGGAAGGATCCCTGGGTCTTGGGATACATCTTGGCGTCACTCGCGACGTAGCCGACATGGTCGTTGTGTGCCGAGAGCAGCACCTTGCCGCCGGTCTGCCGCTGCCACCAGGTGACATTCTGGGCCATCACCTCGTCACGGAAGCGCTGGGAGGTGGCTACCGAGTTGGGGTCGGCGAGGTCCATCGTGAGGAACTTGGTGGTCTGGGCGATGGAACGGGCGTGCTGTTCGGCCCACTTGAAGGCATCCGCGTCCGATCCCTTGTGGCTGCCGACCAGTTCCAGTGCCTGCTGGGCCTTCACGGCGAGCTGCCGGCGTTCCTCGAGCGGCTTGGCCAGGTAGGCGAAGACGTCGTCGATCGGGCGCAGGCCGGCGTAGAGCTCGTTGAGCTGTGGCAGCGCCGCTGGATGATTGCGCTGCACATAGCCGGTCACCTTGCCGAAGAACGCGTCGCTCAGTCTGGGTGCGCCGACGTCATTGCCCATGAAGTGGACGGTACGGCCGGGGTGGCTGCGATTGTAATCCCGCATCCATGCGATGAGGTTCACGAACTCCTCCCGTTCCCACGGCGAGTTGCCCAGCGCCTCCTTGGCGATCTCGCGGACATCGCCGTTGCCGGTCTGGAGATGGTCGTCGATCTGGAGACCTGCGGGCCAGCTCATTTCGAGGGAGAAAGTGGTGAACCCCTTCTTTTCCACGAGGTAGCGGAAGACCCGATCCTTCATGGTGAAGAACTCATGGGAGCCGTGAGTGGCCTCACCCAGGCCGACCACCTTGGCGTCGCCGATCATCGAGGCCAGAGGGCACAGGTCAGCGGCGTTCCCTCCGGGCTCCGTCGAGCGCAGGGGGTGCGCTGCGCGCTCCAGCGCGCGGACCTCGCCCTGCTTCGCCTGGGCCCCGTCAGCGGGTGCCGCGTGAACCACCACGGGGATGAGGACCACTCCCATCGCCGCCACTGACGTGGCCAGCATTCCCCGTCGGCTCATGCCCTTCCAGCGTTTATCCATGTACTTCGTTCCTCACATTGCTTTTCCGTTACCAAGAGCATTTTCACCTCGAATACATGGGGCAGGAAATAGGGTCTGCCTCCGAGACATACGGGGGTTAACCCCCGACGCTGACGACGGCAGGGACGGTGGGCATCTCGGTGTTGATGCCGCTCCACACGACGGCACCCATCGGGCCGCCCCGACTTTTCGGCCTGCGGCTGCTTGGACATCGCCTTTACGACCCGATCGTTCATTGAACCGTTCATCACGGATCTCATCGAGCAGCTGGTACCGAACAAGTGACGGGCCTCGCCGGGCGAAGGCGCCCCCGAAGTAGATCAACGAACCTCGGGCCTCGCCGATCAACGGGCCCGTCGACCAGGGCGAGGTGTCCTCCTTGCCCTCGGTGCTGTCACACCACCGCTCAAGAAGCGTCGCGACACAGGCCGCCATGCGTTCGGATGGAGGCTCCTCGACCTCGCTGTCGACATAGCGGTCGTACAGGTCGCCGAAGACCCGGCCAGCAGCCTTTCCGCCAGCTGATCGCCTTATCTGGACATCGGTGACCCCCAGCGCAACCAGGGCGTTCTGACGGTGGGCGCCCACTTCGGCGGGTCCGTCGTCCGTGGGGGCGAACTCCACAACCAGGACTTCACCATCCGGCAGGCCGCGAGCGAGTTCGTCCTCGAAGCCGCGGGCAGCCCTGCGGAGTTGGGGAACCGAGCGGCAGAGTGGTTCGAAGCGATCCTCGCGCGACCGCTGGTTCGCCGGGAATGGCATCACGAGGGCAGGATGTACGCGGTCCGTTACGAGTACGCGGATACGGGGCGCGGCCTCTGCGAGGGCTTCGAGACCCCCCTGGCACCCGACGCACTGCGGGAAAGACTCGCCGCAGAGGGCGTGATCCGAGGCCGGGGCCGGATCAACCGTGCCGGTCTGGGCCCACCGGACGTGATCGCGCACATCCGGGGCGCCCGCCCCGGTCAGTAGGTGCGGGAGGGCTTTCGGCGGCAACCCATCGGTCGCGTGGAACTTGGGGACTTGTCCGGCGCCGGCCGGCAGACCAGTCGTAGGCGGCCGAGATGAGTGAGGCCGGTCGCCGCGGCGGCCGGCCTCACATGCGACTGTCCGCCTAGCGCGGCTGCGTCACGATCTGGATCAGGTTGCCGCACGTGTCGTCGAAGACCGCGGTGGTGACGGGTCCCATGTCCAGGGGCTCCTGTGTGAAGCGGACACCGAGGCCGCGCAGGCGCTCGTACTCGGCTTCCACGTCGTCGACGGCGAACTGGGCGAGCGGAATGCCGTCCTCGACGAGCGCGTCACGGTAGGTCTTGGCAGCCGGATGGCCGGCGGGCTCCAGGAGGAGTTCGGTGCCGCCGGGCTCCTCGGGCGAGACGACGGTCAGCCACCGGTCCGTCTCTCCCAAAGGGACGTCGTGCTTCTTCACGAAGCCCAGGACCTCGGTGTAAAAGTGCTCGGCCTTGGCCTGGTCGTCGACGAAGACGCTGGTCAGGTGGATCTTCATGGGGTGCTCTCCTCCGGTCCCGGTCCCGGTGCGCCGGTACCGGGCCATCGCTCGGTGATCTGCCGCAGCGGAGTCGTGTTCAGGTCGTGGAACTTGTAGCGACCCTCCCGCCTGGTCTCGACGAGTCCGGCACCTTCCAGCACCGCGAGGTGCTGGGAGACCGCCTGCCGCGAGATCCCGAGCTGATGCTTCATGCTCAGTCGCGAGCAGATCTCGAACAGCGTCTGCCCCGACTTCTCCGTGAGCTCGTCGAGGATGGTGCGACGGGTGGGGTCGGCCAGGGCTTTGAAGAGATCGTCGGCCACCACAACAGCATAGGCAAGCGTTCACTTGCCTATCAAGTCGACGCACACGAGGCTTCGGGACCGGTGAGTACGGTGGGTGGGCTCAGGTCCGGGCCAGGGGGGCCGCCCCGAAGGAGACGTCGAAGCGGTCGCACCAGATGGTGACGCTGCTGTAGTCGGCCAGGTTCACGTCGGCCGGGATCTCGTAGTTCTGGTCGCCCTTGTTCCCCTTGAGCTTGCCCAGGCTCACGTACTTGCCGTCGTCGAAGACCGTCCAGCCCGCCGGGCCCTCCTTCACCGGGGCGTCGGTGAGCCAGACGCGGAGGTCCGGGCCGTTGCTGGTGTCGAGGTTCTCCAGGCGCAGGGTGCGGGAGCCGTCCGGGAGCCGGATCAGCTTCACCGTTCCCGTCGTGCTGTGCTCGTGGCTGATCAGCGTGCCCTGGGCCACGGTCTGCGGGCCCGCCGGGGAGCTCGGCCGCGCGCTCGGGGCGGTGGGCGGGGCCGACGAACCCGGCTCGGGGGCGGACGGGGCCGCCGCGGGGAGGGCCTCGTGGACGGTCGCGTCCTGCCACAGCTTCCACGGCTGGAACCAGTACAGGCCGAGGCCCAGCACCAGTGTTGCCGCGACGAGCACCCCGGCCCACAGCCGGCCGCGCCGCTTCGCCTCAGTCACTGTCACTGTCCTTGCCTCTCCTCGTCCGTCCGTCGTCGCTCGTATTCAACGCGAACGGATCGGAGCGTCACCAGGTCTGGCCTGATGACGAAATCCTTACGTCCGAGCCCCGGGCCCCGAGCCCCGAGCCCCGAGCCCCTGACCCCTGCCTCGCGACCAGCGCCTCTGGCAGAGAGTCGCGCCGCAGCCGGCAGGGCGGGGGCGCACGACCCCCGCCCTCCCCTCATGTCACAGAGCGCGGAGCTTGGTGGTGAAGACCTGGTTCGCGACCTTGTCGCCCAGGACGAGACCGTCGGCGGCGTCCCACGGGTAGTGCACGCCGAGCCAGATGCGGCTGTCGGCGTCCTCCTTGCCGGCGGCGCTGAAACTGGTGAAGTGGCGGGTCTTGACCGGGGACTGCGGTTCGTCGGTGGTCAGGTCGAAGGAGATGTTGTCGCTGCCGAAGTAGCGCTTCATGACCCCGGCCCAGGCGCCGCCGAAGGAGGCGTGGCCGGAGACGTACGCGGGGAAGCAAGGGCTGACGTTGACGCCCGTCGGGCTCTTCAGCAGCGGCTTCCACTGCGGGTCGAGGCCGCCCTCACGGATCGCGGAGACGGGCCGCCACAGATCGATGGGGGTGGCGAACTTGGCGTCGCGGACCGCGATCCCGGTGTCGGCCATGGCGAGGGACACGAGGGCGAAGAGGCGGGCGTTCGCGTAGACCCCGAGGCCGCGGGCCTTGGCGACCTCGCGGGTGGCCTGGAGCATGTGCCCCGGCGGCTTGTAGGTGCCGTTGTTGTCGTTGGCCCAGAACCAGGCGGCGGCGAGCTGGTCCGGGGTCCGGTTGATCACAGGGGTGGCCGCCGTGGGCTTGTCGGCGCCTGCCGTCCGGACCGCCTCGACCTGCCTCTTGTACTCGTCGCTCGCCACCAGGGCCTCGTACGAGCCGTACTGGGTCAGGGTGGTGGGACGGAACTGGGAGCCGGAGGTCAGCGAGAACGGCTTGACCTGGCCGTAGAACGGGTTGATCGCGTCGCTGTCCTCGTCACAGGAGGCGTCGGCCATGTCCGGGTAGCTCGTCGGTCGCCAGGCGCCCGGCTTGTTGTCCCCCACGTAGACCTGCGGGTTGTCGGAGCCGTCTCCGGTACGGGCGTCCGTCATCTGCTTGACCATGCCGGCGACCACGGAGATGTCGAGGAAGTCGCCGGCGGTGGGCTCGGTGCCGAACCGCTCGCGGAAGCGGGAGTCGAGGTAGGACGTCTGGTCCGCGTACCGGCTCTGCTTGTTGCCGTAGAGCCCGAGGAGGATGTTGTACGCGGTCCGGCCGATGACGCGCTCCTCCTCGTCCGGCCCCTCGACCCAGCCCACGTAGTTCTCGGCGTGGATGTACGGCTCCGAGGTGATCTTGCCCTTCCACTTCAGCTGGTACGAGGACTCCGCGTCGTAGATCGCCCCGTTCATCATCGCCGCCGCCCGGGCCATCGGGACGGGCCCGCCGCCCACTCGGCGGAAGACGTTCTGCAGCACGTCGTTCCAGTAGTGCACCGGATCGGATATCGACTGCGCCGGCAGCGCCGCGTGGGCGGGCTGCGGGGCCGCGGCGAGGACGGATCCGGTCGCCGCCAGGACGACACCGGCCGCCAGCGCCCGCCGCCAGAGCGTGGTGCGTCGTCGGGTGGTGCGGGTGTTCTCGGGCATGGCTCGACTCCCCCTGATCACTGGTGTGTTGATCACCACGGAGATGGCGGCGTGATCATGACCCGAGGGGCGTGTGAATGCTTGTAGAAAACGGAACGCTTCCGCGGATTGGCCGGTCCCGCACAGGCGGAGGGCGCGAAACCGCCCCCACCCGACCGGCGGGGCGACAGGGCCACGCCGGGAACGTGGGTCAACGCCCGCGGTGGTGGAGGCGGTCGGCTCAGGGCCCACGGCACGCTGACCGCGTACAACACCGGCAGCGTGGAACCGCACACGGTCCGGGAGGTGGCCGCGAGACGCCTGGTCAGCGGATGACGTCGAAGACGTTCTTCTGCAGGCCGTTGGCGTAGGCCTCGTGCTCGACGAGCTTCAGCTTCTGCGTGTCCTTGTCCGTGGCGCTGAACAGGCGCTTGCCCGCGCCGAGCAGGAGCGGGAAGACGAGCAGGTGGTAGCGGTCGATCAGGCCGGCGTCCGAGAGGGCCTGGTTCAGGGTGGCGCTGCCGTGGACGATGATCGGGCCGCCCTCGGTCTCCTTCAGCGCGGCGACCTCGTCCAGGGAACGCAGGATCGTCGTCTCGCCCCAGTTGTCGACCAGGTCGTCCTCGGTGAGGGTGGTGGAGACCACGTACTTCGGCATCACCTTGTAGTCGGCGAAGTCCTCCATGTCGGGCCAGACCGGGCTGAACGCCTCGTAGCTGGTCCGGCCGAGCAGGATCGCGGAGGCCTCCTTCTGCTCCCGGCCCTTGATCTCGAACGCCTCGGGCAGGAACTCGATGTCCTTGAAGGTCCACCCGGAGTTCCGGTAACCGGGCTCGCCTCCCGGGCCCTCCACTACGCCGTCGAGGGAGATGAAAGCGGTGCTGATCAGGGTACGCATCGTGGTTCCTCGGTGTCTCGTGTCCGGTTCTCGGCAGATACGGCCGGTGAGCGAGCGGACCGCATTCGCGGCTGCCGCACACCAGTCATGATCTCTGACTGCCGATCACGGAGAAACTCATCGGTCGTCTCCGAATCCCTTTCCTACGGTCCGACCGCCAAGGTCCACTCGCGCTCGCCGCACGTGCTGCCTCCAGCCACACGAAGCTGCCGGCGGCACGGATGCTCTCAGCCGGGAACCTGCCTGCCAAGAGCTTCGTCACGCCTGCGCGCCGCGGACGACTCCCAACCTCCGCCACCTGCAGTCGAGTGGGAAGCTGGTCTCAGCGGGTCGGGCGCTGCGGCGCGCTTGCCACCCCCGACGCCCGGCCACTCAGCGCAGCGTCCAGAGTCTCCTGGGCCACGCGCATCGCTTCGGCGTACTTCGGCTCGGACATGCGCTCCCAGGCCCGGTCCGGTGCGACGTCCTCGACCCGGCTCATCACCCACCAGATGTTGCCGAAGGGATCCCGCACCCGGCCGCCGCGATCCCCCCACGCACTGTCGGCGATCTCGGTGATCACTTGAGCCCCATGCATGACCGCGGCCTCCACGGCCGCGTCCGCGTCCGGTACGTAGACCCGCAGCAGCGAGGGCATCGCCGGCCAGTCCGGCCGGCGGTCGAAGGCCAGCACGACCGTGTCGCCGACGCGGATCTCGCCGTGACCGATGGTGCCGTCCTCGACCGCCACCCGTGCGAGCTCTTCGCCGTCGAACGCGGCGGTGACGAAGTCGAGCAGTGCGCCGGTGTCGTCGGTGACCACCCATGGCGCAACGCTGGTGTAGCCCTCGGGTGCAGTGTGAGTCATCGTTCTCGTCCCCTTCTGCGGCTCTTCGTGATGTGACGACTCTAGAACCCAACTAGGACGGATACTGACCTAGATCACGCACGAAACCGGCACCATCCTCGTCAACTGCCAGCGCCCCCCTTGGTCCCGGACGAGGGGATACCCACGTCCGGTCCCTCCGCTCGTCCCTACAGGTCGAGCTGGTACCGCAGTGTCGTGTGCGTGGGCAGGTAACCGAGGCTGTCGCTGATGTGTCGCATGTGCGTGTTGCTGTCGGCCGAGTCGGTCAGGAGACCGCCGAGGTCTGGATAGCGCCCGTGGGCCTGTCGGATCGACTCGGCCTTCATCCAGCGGCCGAGGCCGTGTCCGCGGTGCTCAGGCAGCACTCCGGTGCCGTAGTGCTGGGCATCACCAGTGCCGGCGCCGGGCACGACGAGTTCGGTGAACCCGGCGATCGAGCCGTCGGAGGTGTCGATGGCGACGACGGTGTGCAAGTGGTCGCCACGCCGCTCGACGGCCTTCGCCGCAGCCCGGACCCGGTCCACGTCCCAGGTCGTGGTGCCGTGGTCGGTGTCCTCCATGGGCATGTCGTCCATGGCGCGACGCGAGTCGGCGAAGGTCTGGGCGAGATCGTCGGGGACGGTTCCCTGCCAGGACGCCAGCCGGTAGCCGGAACGCGGACGCTCAATGATCTCTGTCAGGGAGGGGATGTCCACATCGACCAGGGGCAGGCGGGAGTACCGCAGGGTGAGTACCTTGCGGAAGCCGCGGGCCGACAGGAAGTGGTCGCCGGGCGATCCGGCCCCGGCCTCCGCAACGACGCAGCGCCGGGTGTTGTCCCGGGCGGCGGCCACGGCGGTGTCGAGGAGCTGAGAGCCGACGCCCTTGCGGCGCTCCACGGGATGGACGTGGAGGGTCAGTTCGGCCAGGTGCGCCTGTCCCCCGTCGAACAGGCGCAGAAAGGCCGTCCCGACAGGGTTGGCATCGGCGTCGGACGCCAGCCATGCGAGGCGTCGGCCGTGCGCCCCGTGTGCGGGGTCGGTCAGTGGGGTGATGTGGAGCGACAAGGTGTCTCCGTCGTGAGGAGGTGGCAAAGGTCAGTACGCGGGCTCAACTGCTGGGCGCTCCTGCGCATGTGCTCCACACCTCCTCGTCGACAGTGCCGGTCCGGATCACCATGGACGGCTGGGAGAACGTAGCCGGTCCCCCGGCTCCCCGACAAAGGGTTAACCGAGGGCTGCTGCGCCCCGGGTCCGCAGCCACTCACAACCGGGTCACCGACCGACGTACTCGAAGGAACGAGCGGACGCGATCCGGTCCAGTGCCGTGTTGTGCCCCGGTCGCCGGGCCGCGGCCGGGGCACGGTCGTCGGCTGTCAGGGGCGATCAGGCACCCGCGCCGGCTTCCTCGGCCCGCCGCGCGAGGTGGTTCACGGTGGTGATGACCTCGTCGGCGAGGGATCCCGTGTCGCCGATGGTGAGGTAGGTGACGTCGGCGACGGTGTGGAGGCCGCGGACCAGGAAGGCGTAGTCCTTGCCCTCTTCGAGGAGGAGGACGATCGGCTTGCCCAGGGCGGAGGCCCAGCCGATCTCGATGTGGGTGCCCGGGGAGGCGGGGTGGCCGGGGAAGGCGACGAAGACCGTGGAGGCGGAGATCTCGTCGTAGTCCAGGCGGGTGCACTCGTCGGGGGTGAGGAACTTCGCGCCCCAGGACTCGCGGCGGTGGGCGTTGTAGACGTGGTAGTCCTCCGCTTCCAGGCGCTCGATGAGCGTCTCGAAGCGGGTACGGGCCTCGGTGTTCATGGCGCCGTCCGCGTCCACGAGGGCTTTGAAGGGGCCGGCGAGGAAGACGCTGCGGGTCTGCTGAACGGCCGCGGTGGCGGTGGCGGTTGTGGTGGTCACTGCTTGACTCCCGTGACGATGAGGAACGGCGGATGGGCGGTCTCGGCCGGGGCCGTACCGGGCAGGGCCGAGGGGTCGGTGAGGAGGGGCTCGTCGACGGTGAGGTCGGTGAAGCCCGCGTCGGTCAGGACGTCCAGGTAGGTCCCGCGGGGCCAGTGGTGGTCGATGAGCTCCAGCGGCTCGCCGCCGCCGGGCTGGTCGAGGAGGACCTGGCGGCGTTCCCCGGGAGCGTAGGTGCGGCCGGGTTCGCCGCTGCGGAAGGTGGAGAAGCGGATGCCCGTGGTGGCCGGGTTGGTGTCGAGGACGGCGTACCGGGCACCGGGGCGCAGGACGCGGTGGACCTCGGCCGCGATCTCCTGGAGGACGGGGAGTTCGGCGACGTTGATGAAGACGTAGCAGGACATGGCCGCGTCGACCGAGGCGTCGGCGAGGAAGGTGAGCTTGCCGCTGTCGATCTGCCGGTAGTCGATGCGCGGGTGCGGGCGGCGGGCGCGGGCGATCTCCAGCATGCGCGGGGAGATGTCGGCCGCCACGACCCCGGTGTCGTGACAGGCCTCGACGATGCGGGTGGCGACCTTGCCGGGGCCGCAGCCGTAGTCGAGGACCGTCCGTACGCCGGGGGTGCCGATGCCGAGGGCGCGGAACACCGCCGGGTAGCCGATGAGGCGCTCGGGGAGGTCGTCGTAGGCGTCGAAGCCGTCGGCGGTGGAGACGGACTTCTGCCAGTGGGTGCTGGTCATCATGGACGGGATGCCTTTCAGCCTGCGACGGGGGCGGGGGCGGTGCTCGGCCAGCGCTCTTCGACCAGGCGCCGGTACATGGTTGGCAGGAGGACCAACTGCTCTTCGCCGACGTGTTCCTCGTGCCGGATGCGGCGGTGGATCTCGAAGAGGACCAGGACGTGGGTCCAGTAGTCCGGCAGGCCGTGCGAGCCGGGATCGGCGGCGAGTACGTGGCGCCCGCGCCGCAGTTGTTCCTCCACGGCGAGGACCTCGCGTACGTAGGGCCAGTTGTCGCCCTCCGGCATCGCGGGGAAGCGCCAGGCCGGCGGCGCGCCGGCGGCCGGATCGGCGAGGACCTCCAGGGCCCGCGCGTGGTCGGGATCGTAGAGGTGCAGGGAGCCGACCTGGTGCACGTACGAGCCGAGGGAGACTCCCAGTTCGCGGGCGAGCATCTCCTGGAGGACGGTGAAGGAGAAGACGTCGCTGGTCATGCCGCGGTAGACGTCGTTGGCGCGCATGAATCCCACGCCGTGCAGGGCTCCTTCACGCAGGAGGAACTGCAGGCCGAGGGTGCAGGAGACGTCCGGGTTGCCGGGGACCTGGAGTTCCTCGCCCCGGTAGATCTGGATGACGGCCCGCTTGGAGTCCGGATCCTCGCGGAGGGTCTCGACGACGGCGGGCCACTGGTCGGGGCGCCCGTCGCCGGCCCCGAAGAGCGCGCGGCCGTACGCGGTGCCGGTCAGCCGGTGGCCGTCAGCGGAGTACTTGCGGATGCTGGGGGCGTAGTAGGCGATGAAATCGAGGTCGTCCCGGCCCGCCAAGTACCACAGGGCTTCGGCGAAGTTGAAGACGATGTTGAGGCGGCGGGCGGGTACGAACGGCACCCGCTGGTCCGCCCGCGCGAGCCGGAAGCGTACGCCGAGCTGCTCTCGGCTCGCGTAGCCGCGGGGTGCGTTGCGGTAGGCGGGCTCGTCGATCAGCCACCGCAGCATGTGCGGATAGGCGTGGTGAAAGGTTTCGAAGTCCACGGGGTCGCTCTCTGCTGCCTCTGCTGCTGGTGATCCACTTCAGTCGGAACGTACTGGGCGAGGGAGCTGCCATCCTTCGCCCCGAAATGTGGGATTCATGTCGGATGAGCGAAGGAATCCCAGGTCAGAGGCGGTAGGCCGACCGTGCCGGTGGTCGGGGCACGTGCGGATCGCTTCTCCGGTGGCCGGGGTGTGTCCGTCCATCGGGTGAACCGGTGAGCGGAGCGATCGACGTCGCCCCAGGTCAGCCGGGGAAGAAACGTCAATCCGGCCCGCGCTGGCAGCCCGGGGACCGTCGCCGTGTGAAGATCGCTGACCGGAGGCCGTCGAACCACGGGGGCCGGATCCCTGTTCCCGTTCCCCGATCCCGGAGGTCGCGATGGCCGGCAGCGTGATGTCGGCAGCGGTCCTGAACTCTCTGGGCAAGCCGTTGGAGATCGAGCTGCGCCCCCGCCCCGTTCCGGGTCCGGGACAGGTGCTCGTCCGGGTCAGGGCCGCCGGACTCTGCCACACCGACCTCCACCTGGCGGACGGCTCGGCCGTCACCCCCCGCCTGCCCATCGTGCTCGGGCACGAGATCGCCGGGGAGGTCGCCGAGGTGGGTGAGGTCCGCACGGTCGGTGCGGGCGGACATGTCGGTGAGGTCGGTCGTGTAGGTGAGGTCGGTCAGGTCGATGAGGTCGGTCAGGGAGCCGGGTTCGCGCCCGGGGACCGTGTCCTCGCGTACTACTACGAGGGCTGCGGGCGCTGCGCCTGGTGCGCGGACGGCTCGGCGAACCTCTGCCCGGACCCGGCGGCGAAGGTGGGCTTCGACTCCGACGGCGGGCTGTGCGAGTACTACCTGGCCGACGCCCGGTCCCTCGTACCGATCGCGGACACGGTGTCCTTCGCCGAAGCCGCCGTACTCGGCTGCTCGGGAACGACCGCGGTCCGCGTCGTCCGGACCGTGGCCCGCACCGCCCCGGACGAGACCCTCGTGGTCATCGGCGCGGGCGGGGTCGGTCTCGCCGTCGTCCAGGTGGCCGTCGCCGACGGAGCCCGCGTCATCGCCGTCGACCCGCACGCGCCGAGCAGGGAGCAGGCGCGCCGGTACGGAGCCGACACCGTCATCGACCCGGGCGACGGCGACACGGTCGCGGCCGTCCGCGCGGCGACCGCGGGAGAGGGCTGCCAGGTGGCGGTCGACACGGTCGGCAACGTGCACACCCCGGGACAGGCCGTACGGATGACCGGCACCCGGGGCCGGGTCGTCCTCGTCGGCTACACGGGCAAGCCCTCCACCCTCGACGTCCTCGACGTGGTCGTACGGGAGACCGAGGTGCGCGGCTCCGTCGGCGCCACCCTCGCCGACGCCCACACCGTCATGCGGATGGCCGCGGCAGGCCTCGTCCGCGGGTGCGTGGAGGCCGAGTACCCCCTGGAGCGGGTCAACGAGGCCCTGACCCGCCTCGCCGCCGGCAACGTCACAGGACGCCTGGTCGTCGTCCCCTGACAGAGGTCACCGGGTCAGAGCCCTGCCGCGGCCGCGCTGCCGTTGAGGCCGGGGTTCTCCTCCCTGGGTTCGGGAAGGGGGTGGGGTTCGGGCCCGCGGCCCTGGTGCGTGGCGGGGACGGCCAGGATGCCTCGTATGCCCTTGTAGGCCCACTCCGCGTTCGTCGGCGGAAGCGAGACGCTGATGGTGCGGCCGGCGACCGTCCAGGTGATGTGCTCCATGACCGCCTCTTTCCTGATGGTTGACAGAGGTCCAGCCTCCGATCACCCGAACCCCGCGGACAGGGGCCAACGTCCCCTCCCACCCGGTCGGGAGTCCTCCGTACCGCGGCCGGTTAGGCTCGGCATCATGCGGATCTCCGTTTCCTCGGACATGGACGAACCCGTGGCTCGCGCGCTCCTCGGGCAACTGCGCGACCGCGGACACGATGTGGTGACGTACGGGGCGCTGAGCCCCGGCGACGATCCGCAGTGGGCGGCCTGCTCGGAGGCCGCGGCCCGTGACGTCGCCGCCGGGCACGCCGACCAGGCCGTCGTGTGCTGCTGGACCGGTACGGGCGCCTCGATCGCCGCGAACAAGGTTCCCGGCGTACGCGCGGCACTGTGCACGGACGCATACACGGCGGACGGTGCGCGCCGCTGGAACGACGCCAACGTGCTCGCGCTCAGCCTGCGCCTGACCTCGGAACCGCTGCTCAAGGAGATCCTCGACGCCTGGTTCGCCGCCGAGGCGAGCGCGGACGCCGAGGACCGGGAGAACGTGGCGCGCGTCGAACTGCTCGACCGGACCAGAACCGCACCCTGAGAACCGGCTCCCGGACCTCAGGCTCCCCCGGGGCCACGAGCGGCCGCGCTGCCGAGCCGGCTCCGGATGGCGCCGGGCCGCAGCCAGCCGTATCCGGCGTGCTGGAGGAGCCGGAGGAGGTCGTCCTCGTCGCCGGGCGTCCATCGCGTTCCGTGGCGGCGGAGGAAGTTCTCCAGGTACGGGGTCGCGCCGTCGTGCCAGTCGGCTGGTTCACGGGCGGCCAGTTCCCAGTCCAGCTCCCAGCGCCGGACGTTTCCCGCGGTGTCCCCGGTGAGTACGAAACGACCGTCGCGGGACAGGGCGAGGGATGCCGCGTGGCCCTCTCCGGAGAGTTCGAGGGAACGCAGGCACGTGCCGCTCTCCACGTCCCAGACGCCGACCCGGTTCGTGTGGGTGGCCACCGCGAAGCGGCCGTCGGCGGTGAACCGGGCCTGCTTGGCCCAGCCTCCGAGTTCCTCGAGTTCTCGTACGCATTCCCCGGTCGTGGTGTCCCACAGCCGGAGCGGCCAGTTCGCGTGCCCGCTGGAGAGCGCGAACCGTCCGTCCGTACTGAGGCACAACGCGGTGACGTTCTCCCGGAACACCGACCCGGCTTCCGCCGGTGCGCGCAGGACGCGGCGGCACTCTCCGTCGGCCAGGTCCCACAGGCGGATCGTCCCCCGGTCGGCTGACGCGGCGAGGTGTCCGTCTGGTCCGGTCCAGAGGGCGGTGACCTGGACCTCCTCGCCGCCGTTCCGTGCCGGTGCGCCGGTCTCGGCCCTGAGGGTTCTTACGTGGCGGCCGGTTTCGAGGTCCCACAGCCGTACGCCGCCATCGGCGCCTCCGACCAGCGCCGTCCGCCCGTCGGCGCTGAACCCCACGTGCGCGGCGCCCATGAGCGATTCCCCCCGTACGCACCCGCGGGTGGCGGGTTCCGGCACCAGGAGGTCCGGCAGTGCGTGGGTGCCGGGGAAGGTGCGGAGGCATTCACCGGTGTCGAGCCTCCACAGGCGTACGACGCCGCTCCAGTCCCCGGAAAGCAGCCGCCGTCCGTCGGGGCTCAGGGACACCGAGTCCACCTGACTCGTATGCCCCTTGAGCACGGCCGTGCACATTCCGCCCTCGATGTCCCACAGCCGGATCGTTCCGTCGTCGCCGCCGGAGACGGCGGTGCGGCCGTCCACGGTGATGTCGATGGCGTTGACGCCCCGGGTGTGGCCGGTGAGGCCCTTCAACGGCCAGGCCGCCCGCAGGCCCGTCCTCACCGAACGCCTGCCCAGGTCCCGCCAGGCGGACATGACCTCCGGTGCCCGTTCGTGTCCCGGGGTGTCGCGCGCCCGCGTGAGCAGGTCGAGCGCCGCGGGAAGGCGGTCGGCCGTCATGGCCGACTTCGCCTCGGTGACCATGGTGTCCACGCGCGCTCCGAGGCGGCTCAGTTCGGTGTGCGGGCGCGGGCGGCTCAGGACCGGCGCGGCCTGGTAGCCGTGCGGCAGGTCCCACCAGCGCACCGTGTTGTCCTCGCCGATGGAGAGCGCGGACCTGCCGTCCGGGCTGACCCGGACCGCCCGCACCCCGCCCCTGTGAGCCGTGAAGGTCCGCACGCAGCGGCCGGTGTCCCGGTCCCAGAAGCGCAGGTACGCGCCGGAGCCGGACAGCAGGAACCGTGTGTCGGCGCTCAGCGATACGGTGCCGCCCGCGCGGACGTCCTCCAGGGTGCCGACGCAGCGGCCGTCGTCGAGGTCCCACAGGCGAATCGGCCCGTTGAAGGTCCCGGTGACGGCGAGGCGCCCGTCGGCACTGAAGCCGATGGTGGATGCCAGTCCTGGTTTGTGGCCGGTCAGCACGTGCCGGGGACCGCAGTCCTCCAGGTCCCACACGGTGATGGTGGGCTTGGACCCGGTGTCGGCGATCAGCGCCCAGCGGCCGTCGGGGCTCACGCTCGCCGAGCGGAGCCCGCCGGAGCCCGCCAGTGTCCCCCGGATCCGTTCCTCCCGGAGGTCCCACACGTGGGAGCGGCCGTACCAGTCCGAGTAGAGCGCGACCCGCCCGCCCAGGCCGAAGGAGACCGCTCCGGCCTTTGCGTTGATCACGCGCAGGCACCGGCCGTCGGTGAGGTCCCACAGCCGGACGGTGTCGTCATGGCCGGCGGAGATCGCGAGCGTCCCGCCGAGGTCGACCGACCGCACGGGCCCGCTGTGCCCGGACAGGGTCAGGAGGCACTGCCCGGTGCCCAGCTCCCACAGCCGCACCGTGCCGTCCATCTCCCCGGTCAGCGCCCGCGTCGCGTCGGGGCCGAGGCGGATCGGCAGTTGGATGCGCGGCTGCCTGTTCTGGTGCCAGGGCATCTCACGGGTACCGGCACAACGGGCGTCCGTGATCTCACCGGAGTCGAGGGCGCGCAGCGTCGCCCGTACCTCCCGCTGCTCCTGCGCGGGCCCGCCCAGGAGTTCGCGGGCCGAGGTGAGGTCGCCGCGTTCCATGTGCACTTGGGCGAGCAGGTGCCGGGCCTGCCAGGAGTCGCCGGTGTCCGTACGGATCGCCTCGATCTCGGCGATGAGCTCTTCGTCGGAGACGGCGCCGCGCCGCCACCGCCGTACCCCGGCGTTGTAGACGGTTTCCAGGTGGTGCGGGTCGGCCGCGAGGGCATCCGCGAACGCCGTGTCGGCATCGGCCTCACGGTCGAGGTCGAGCAGCGACAGGGCCCGGTTGCCCAGTTCGTCGGCGCGCAGATCCGCTGCCACCGGGGCGGGGCGCGGGTACTCCTCGCCCGTCACCCGCCGGTAGATATTGGCCAGTTGACCGGCGACCTCGGCCATGGAGGCGGGTCTGTGCTCGGGCCGTTCGTCCAGGCAGCGCGCCAGCAGGGTGTGCAGATACGGCGGCATGGCGGGCAGGTCCGGGTCGGACGGTCCTTCGGCGCGGTAGAGGTCGAGCACCTCGCCCGCCACCGGTCCGGCCACCCAGGTGACCCCGCCGGTGAACATCTCCAGCAGCGACACCGCGAAGCTGTAGATGTCGGAACGCCGTCCCAAGGGGCGTCCCGTGGCCTGTTCCGGGGAGGCGTACGCGGGTGTGAGGCCGCCGCCGGACACCAGCACGCTGACGTCGGGCGCGCCGTCGGGCGCAGCGGTGACGGAACGGGCGCGGGCCAGTCCGAAGTCGGTGACCTTGGCTCCGCCCGCGCCGTCCATGAGCACGTTGGCCGGCTTGACGTCCTGGTGCACGAGCCCGCGGTCGTGCGCGTGCGCCAGTCCCCACGCGATCTGGATGGCCGTGTCGAGAATCCGTGCCCGGGCCGCTTGGCGCCCGCCCTCGTACAGTCGACGGTCGTCGATCCATTCGCGCAGGCTGCCTCCCTCGACGTACTCGGCGAAGATCCGCGGAACTCCGCCCAGCGTTCGGACGTAATGGCAGGCGCAGACATTCGGGTGCAGCCCCAGCGACACCCACGACTCCGCCTCGGCGACGAAGCGTTCGCGGTCGGCGGTGCCCGAAAACCGCTCCGGTCGCGGGCTCTTGACCGCCAGGTCGACGTCCCAGACCCGGTGCCGGACCTTGTACACCAAGCCCATTCCACCGTGGCCGTGCACGGCGGCCACCTCGTAGAGTCCGGCAACGACGTCCCCGACCTGCCACAGCCAGGGAACCTCGGACGCCCCCACGCTCATGGATCCCCCTTGATCGATACCGACGACCGATCCCGGATCCTAACGCCCTCCCCTTACGGCGAGGGGGGCCTGCAGGCCCTGCTGGGCAGGTGTGAGCGGCTCGTAGGCGTCGACCTCGAACAGGTACGGGACCGCGGAGGACGGGGCGAGCATGTGGGTACGGGGTAGGGGTGTCCCCACGCCCGTCGGCGTTGCCGGCGCCCCCGTATGACGGAAGTCTTACGTGCACGCGTGGGAGACCCTCCGCAGGGTCCGCGCTGCGTAGCGTCCTGAGCATGCGCGTACTCGTCACCGGAGGGGCCGGGTTCATCGGCTCCCACATCGTCACCGCCCTCGCGGCCCGCGGGCACGAGCCCGTCGTCCTCGACGCCCTGCTGCCCGCCGCCCACCCCGGCACCCCGCCGCTGCCCGACGCCGAGTTCCTCCGCGCCGACGTACGGGACGCCGAAGCGGTCCGGGGCGCGCTGCGCGGAGTGGACGCGGTCTGCCATCAGGCGGCCATGGTCGGCCTCGGCAAGGACTTCGCCGACGCCCCCGACTACGTCGGCTGCAACGACCTCGGAACGGCGGTACTGCTGACGGAAATGGCGGCCGCGGGGGTGCGGAACCTCGTGCTCGCCGGGTCGATGGTGGTCTACGGGGAGGGCCGGTACACGTGCGAACGGCACGGAACCGTACGCCCCGGGCCGCGCCGGACCGAGGACCTGACGGCGGGCCGGTTCGAGCCCCGCTGCCCCGACTGCGGGGCCGAGCTCGCGCCGGGGCTGGTCGGCGAGGACGCGCCGACGGATCCGCGGAACGTGTACGCGACGACGAAGCTGGCCCAGGAGCACCTGGCGGCGAGCTGGGCCCGGTGCGCGGAAGGTCGCGCGGTGTCGCTGCGCTACCACAACGTGTACGGGCCGGGCATGCCGCGCGACACCCCGTACGCGGGCGTGGCCTCCTTCTTCCGCTCCGCGCTCGCCCGGTCCGAAGCCCCTCGGGTCTTCGAGGACGGCGCACAGCGAAGGGACTTCATCCACGTCACGGACGTGGCCGCCGCGAACGTGGTCGCACTCGAGGCGGTCGGCACCCGGCAGGCGGGCACGGCGGCCGCGTACAACACCGGCAGCGGGGAACCGCACACGGTCGGCGAGATGGCCGCCGAGCTGGCCGCGGCGCACGGCGGACCCGCCCCGGTGGTGACGGGCGAGTTCCGCCTCGGCGACGTACGGCACATCACCGCCGACTCCGCCCGGCTGCGCACGGAGCTGGGCTGGCGTCCGACGGTCGGCTTCGCCGAGGGGATGGCCGAGTTCGCCCGGGCCGGCCAGCGCGAGTCGGCCGGTGTGACCGGCTGAGCCCGGGAACCAGCTGAGCCCGGGAACCGGCCGGGCCCTGGAACCGGCTGAGCCCGGAACCCGGCCGACATCGGCCGGCCGGGTTCCGCACGGCCTACGCGGGTGCGGGGAGGGTCAGTTCGAAGCGGCAGCCGCCGGGCACGTTGTGGACGTCCGCGCGCCCGGAGTGGGCCTCGACGATGCCCCGCACGATCGCCAGGCCCAGGCCCGCTCCCGAGGGAGGGGTACGGGCCTGGCTGCCCCGCCATCCCGTGTCGAAGACCCTGGGCAGGTCCTCCTCCGGGATGCCGCCGCAGGCATCGGTGACGGACAGCACCACCACGTCCGCGCGCCGTTCCGCCGCGATCGCGACCGTACCGTCGGCCGGCGTGTGGCGGATGGCGTTGACCAGCAGGTTGGACAGGACCCGCGTCATCTCCTTGCCGTCGACCTCTACCGGCAGCGGGGCCACGCCCGTACCCGCCAGGCGCACGCCGTGCTCGCGCGCGAGCGCGTCGGTTCCTGCCAGCGCATCGCCCACCAGGTCGTAGAGGGAGATCCGGGTGGGGTTCAGGGACAGGGCTCCGGCATGGATGCGGGACAGCTCGAACAGGTCGGTGACCATGGAGTTGAGGCGGTCCACCTCGGCGCGCATCTGGCGGTGGTAGCGGGCCGGTTCGGCGGCCATGCCGTCCTCCAGCGCCTCCGACATCGCCCGCAGCCCGGCCAGCGGGGTCCGCAGGTCGTGCGAGATCCACGCCACCAGCTCACGCCGCGAGGTCTCCAGGGCCCGCTCCCGGGCACGCGAGGCGGCGAGGCGCTCACTGGTGAGGGCCAGCTCACGGCTCAGCGCCGCGAGCTCGGCGGGGGCCGGCACGGCGGGCGCCTCGAAATTGCCCTCCTCCCCGAACTCACGTGCGGCGACGACGAGTTCCCGGCAGCGCCGGACCACCTGGCGGCCCAGCAGCAGCGCCGTGCCCAGCGATACCGCGGCGGCCATCGCGACGACCGTGGTCACCACGGCGAGGTCGTGGGAGGACAGGAACATCGCCCACGCCACCGCGAGCGTCCCGGCGAGCATCGCGGACACGGCGACCGCCGCGACCACCGCCAGGGACGCGGCGACGCTGCGCCGGCGCAGTATCCGCAACGCCACGGCTCCGAGGATCCCGGCGGCCGCCGCGCCGAGGAAGGCGTACAGGGCGATCAGCATCAGGTCACGCACGGTCGTCCTCCGTACGGGCGCCGGCCGCCGCAGGAGCGGGCGAGCAGGGGTCCGCCTCGAAGCGGTATCCGGCGCCCCATACCGTCCGGATCAGCTGCGGATCGGCCGGGTCCTCCTCGATCTTGCCCCGGAGCCTGCGGACGTGCACGGTCACCGTGGACAGGTCGCCGAAGTCCCAGCCCCAGACCTCCCGCATCAGCCGCTCCCGGTCGCAGACCTGCCCGGGGTGCCGCAGGAAGTAGGTGAGGAGGTCGAATTCCCTGAGGGTGAGGGCCAGTTCAGCGCCGTCCCGCGTCGCCCGCCGGGCAGCGGGGTCCACGGTCAGTCCGGCCGCCGCGAGCAGGGGTTCGCCGGCCGGTACCGCCGACGACGTCCTGCGCAGGACCGACCGGACGCGCAGGACCAGCTCGCGCGGGCTGAAGGGCTTGGTCACGTAGTCGTCCGCGCCGACTTCGAGGCCCAGGATCCGGTCGTCCTCGTCGCCGCGGGCGGTGAGCATGACCACGGCCGGGTAACGCCTCCCGTCCCCCTGGGCCCGCAGCCGACGGCAGACCTCCAAGCCGTCCATGCCGGGCAGCATCAGGTCGAGGACGACGAGGTCGGGCCGGTGCCGGGCGGCGGTCTCCAGCGCGGACGGGCCGTCCGCGGCCCGGTGCACGGTGAATCCCGCCCGCTCCAGATAGCCGGCGACGACCTCCGAGACGGTCGGGTCGTCGTCCACCACCAGGACGCGGCCCGCGGCCTCGCCGGAGGCCGGGCCGCGGTCGGTTTCGTTACTGGATGCCATGGCCCCAGAGTGACACCCCGCGGGGCGGCGCGGACCGGGGGGCGCCTCCGTCGGGCGCGGCGTCCGTGTTTCGTAAGACTTTCGGGCGCGCTTCTTCGCCCGTCGGTTCCTACGGTGTGGAGGGTGACTCCTTCTGCTTGTCGTCCGCCCCGCGCGGACCTCGTACTGCCGTGCCTCGACGAGGCGGAAGCCCTCCCCTGGGTCCTGGCGCGGGTGCCGGCCGGGTGGCGGGCCATCGTCGTCGACAACGGCTCCACCGACGGCTCGGCCGACATCGCCCGCTCCCTCGGCGCCACCGTCGTGCACGAGACCCGGCGCGGCTTCGGCGCCGCCTGCCACGCCGGGCTGTTGGCCGCACGCGCCGAACTGGTCTGCTTCTGCGACTGCGACGCCTCCATGGACCCCGGCCTGCTCGCGCCCATGGCCGAGCGGGTCGCCGCCGGCGAGGCGGATCTCCTGCTCGGCCGGCGCCGCCCGCGGGGACGCGGCGCCTGGCCCCTGCACGCGCGCGCCGGAAACATCGCCCTGGCCCGCATGCTGCGCCGCCGCACCGGACTGCGGCTCCGCGACCTCGGACCCATGCGGGTCGCCCGGCGCGAGGCACTGCTCGGCCTGGACCTGAGCGACCGGCGCAGCGGCTATCCGCTCCAGATGGTCGTGCGGGCCGCCGACGCGGGCTGGAAGGTGACCGAGACGGACGTCCCTTACCTCCCCCGATCCGGGAAGTCCAAGGTCACCGGGACCTGGCGGGGCACCTGGCACGCTGTACGGGACATGCGCGAGGTCCTGACCGAGCCGCCGAGCGCCCGCCCCGCACCGGCCGAAGGGGTCCGCGCATGAGCACCCTCCTCGTCATCGCCAAGGCTCCCGTCGCCGGGCGCGTGAAAACCCGGCTGACCGCGCGGTTCACCCCGCAACAGGCCGCCGACCTGGCCCTCGCCTCGCTCCAGGACACCCTCGCGACGGTCCTGGCGACCCCGGCCTCGCGACGCGTGCTGGCCCTCGACGGAGAGCCGGGCCCCTGGATCCCGGACGGCATCGAGGTCGTCCCGCAGGGTGGGGGCGGCCTGGACGTCCGACTGGCCGCCGCCTTCGCCCTGGCCGAAGGCCCGGCCCTGCTGGTCGGCATGGACACCCCGCAGGTCACCCCGGGTCTGCTCGCGCTCGGACTCGACTTCACCGGGGCGGACGCCTGGTTCGGGCCCGCCGACGACGGAGGGTTCTGGGCCCTCGGCCTCGCCGCCCCCGACCCGGCCCTGCTGCTCGGCGTCCCGATGTCCGTGGTGCACACCGGTGAGGTGCAGCGGCGGCGCCTGACCGATGCGGGTCTTTTCGTACGGGACCTGCCCGAGCTGTGCGACGTGGACACGCCCGCCGACGCGGAACGGGTCGCGGCCGCGGCCCCGCGCACGCGCTTCGCCGCCCTGCACCACGGCCTGTGCGCGGCGGCCCGATGACCGCCCGGCTCGCCGAGCCCGCCACGCGCGCCTGGCAGGCGGACCCGTACGCGGACGCCCTCCGCACCGGGCAGGGGCCGCTGTTCCTCCGCCGGCGCGACGGCTGGCTGCTGCCGCTCGAAGTCGAACGGTGGTGCGCCGAGCCCGACGCGGCCGACGACACCGTCCTGGCCCGGTGCGCCGGGCCCGTCCTCGACATCGGCTGCGGACCGGGCCGCCTGGTCGCCGCCCTCGCCGGGCTCGGCCGTACCGCGCTCGGTGTCGACGTCACCCCCGAGGCCGTGGCCCGTACCGAGCGGGCGGGCGGCAGCGCCCTGTGCCGGTCGGTGTTCGACCCGCTTCCCCGCGAAGGCCGCTGGGGCACGGTCCTCCTCATGGACGGCAACATCGGCATCGGCGGGGACCCCGCCGCCCTGCTGCGCCGGGCCGCCGAACTGACCGCCCCCGGCGGCTCCCTGCTGGTCGAGGTCGCC
This sequence comes from Streptomyces sp. NPDC054956, assembly GCF_053609185.1. Classification (NCBI taxonomy): domain Bacteria; kingdom Bacillati; phylum Actinomycetota; class Actinomycetes; order Kitasatosporales; family Streptomycetaceae; genus Streptomyces; species Streptomyces sp. NPDC054956. The sequence continues at coordinate 24,052 of NZ_JBSGXB010000023.1, forward strand.
ACCGCCGAGGTCGACGAACGAGTCGAGGTGTACGTCGAGGACGGCACCGGTGGCCGCGGAGCCTGCTTCTGGTGGTCCCGGCTGGGCACCCGCGCCCTGTGTGCCAAGGCGAAGGCCGCGGGCTGGACCCCGTACGACACCTGGCAGACGGCCGGCCGGCACTTCGTGCACCTCACGCGCTGACGGCCGCCGAGCCGCGAACAGCGGGGTGGGATCCGCGGCCGTGCGGATCCCACCCCGAGTCGCTGACCAGAGCTGCCCCGATCAGGCCCGACGGCGCTCCCGGCCCGCCCGGCGCGCCACGGCACGCACACCGACGTACGCGAGGGTGAACAGCGCGATGGCGGCCAGGGCGAGCAGCCAGTTGCGCAGGTAGTCGAGCGGCAGGACGGTGGGGTTGGCCGCGCGCCCCGGACGCAGGAGCGGTGGAAGCGCGATCGCGGTCAGGGAGCCCGCGACGATCAAGGCTCCGCGCGGCACCCCTCGCAGGCGCAGGCCCGTCACGGCGACGAGGGCGGCGATCCCCATTACGAGCGGTGCGACGAACCCGTCGTGCACCACGACCGCTCCCCCGAGCCACACGGCGATCCGCCAGGGCTCGGGCTGCTGGAGGAGGAGCCACCCGCCCCAGGCCGCGCACACCAGCCCGAAGCCGCCCATCGCGTAGCGGAAGTTCCTCACGTATCGGAAATCCATCACGCGACCTCCAGTCGGCCGACCCACTTGGTCTGCAGGACACCGGGCCGGTTCGGGGCGATGATCCGCGCCGGGTAGCCGTGGTCCAGGGACAACACCTCGCCGTTCAGCCGCAGTGCGAGCAGCGTGAGCGGATCCTGTGCGTAGAGGCGTCCCATCTCCATCACCCGGTAGGCGCCCGCCACTTCGAGGGAAACCACGCGGGCCCGTGCGTCCGGGCCGCCGCCCGCCCGCTCCAGGAGGTCCCGTACCCGTACCCCGGTCCAGTGGGCGGATTGGCTCCACCCCTCGACGCAGGCGATGGGCAGGGTGACTTCGTACTGCGCCATGGCGCGCAACTCGTCCAGCGTGAGGACGTACGGGCGCGGCCCGGCCACGGTCAGCCGCCAGTCGGCCAGCGAGGCCTCGGTGACACGGGCCGCGGCGGCCGTCCGGTTCACGGGGAGCCCTTGGGCCCCGTGCGCGGGGCTGCGCGGGCCGAACAGTTCCAGCCGGCCGAGCGCGGTGACGGACTGTCCGACCGTGGTGAGCGTGACCGCTCCCACCGCGGCCGCGACGCCGAGGAGGAGCTGCCGGCGGTCGGACCCGTCGGCCTCGGGCAGTGCCAGGGTTCCGGGGGAACGGAGCGTGAAGTGGTCGCGGATCCTGGGCCATTGCACGGCGACGTGCAGCAGGAGCGATCCCATCAGGAGCCAGGCGACCGCATAGTGCACGGGTACGAAGCTGAAGGGCCAGGGGTACCACTGGAAGGTGTTCAGCAGCCCGGTGAACAGCTCGAACAGTCCGGCCGCGACCAGGACGGCCACCGAGATCCGCTCCAGCGCGTGGCGGGCCGATCGCACCGGCGGCCACGCGAAGAGCCGCGGGTAGACCGCCCACAACTTCGCCAGCAGCAGCGGGACCGCGGCGATCCCGGAGGCCACGTGCAGACCTTGGGTGAGCCGGTAACCCCAGTACGGGCGGCTCGGCAGCGAGTCGGCCAGCCATCCGGGCGGGTGCTGGACGTAGTGGCTCAGCACACCGGTAGCGAAGCAGACGGCCATGGCCAGGCCGAGCCAGCGGCCGACGGCGGTCGCGGTACGGGCATCGTGCAGGCGCGCCTCGAAGGTGACGGGCGGCCCGGAGGGGAGGGTGAAACGCATGCCCCCATGACACCCCCGACGAGGCCCGAGCAGGCTGCCGGAACACCTTACGAATCACGGACGTCCGGGACGGCACGGCCCACGGGAGAGCCGATCCCTGGAACGATTCCGCAGGTGAAAGCCCCTACCGCCCTCACTCCTCGCACCGCACCGGTGACCACCGCCCTGGCCCTCGCCCTGGCCCTCGCCGCACTCACGATGCTCCTCGCCCGCACCGTCGTGTACGGGGGTCATTCCAGCGACCCCGTCGGCCTGTTCTGCTGGTACGCGGCCTGCTGGGTGGCCTTCACCGGCGCGCTGTCGGCCCTGCGCCGGGTCCCGGCCCGCCACGTCGCGTGGCTGGTCGCCGCGGGGGCCGTCGCCGTCACGCTGACCGGGCTGATGGGGCCGCCGCGGACCAGCACCGACTCCTACCGCTACGCCTGGGACGGCCGGGTCCAGTCCGCCGGCATCTCCCCGTACGACCACACCCCGCAGGACCCGGCGCTCGCCCGGCTCCGCGATCCCTGGCTCTTCCCCACCGGCGCCGCGTGCGCGGGCCCCGACCTCGCCCCGATCCCCCACACCGGCGGCACACCCCACTGCACCCGCATCAACAGGCCCGCAGTCCACACCATCTACCCGCCCGTCGCCGAGGCGTACTACCTCGCCGTCGACCGCCTCTCCCCCGCCGGCTCCCGCCACAAGCTGCTCCAGATCGGCGCCGCCCTGATCTCCCTCGGCGTCACCGGCACGCTCCTCCTGATCCTGCGACGGCGCGGCGACGACCTCCGCACGTGCGCGTACTGGGCCTGGTGCCCGGCCGTCCCCGTCGAGGCCGTCAACAACGCCCATGTCGACGTCCTGGGCGTGCTCCTCACGGTCGCCGGACTCGGCCTCGTCGCCTCACGGGCCCTGACCCGCCGGGCGGCGGGCGGAGCGCTGATCGGCGCCGCCATCGCCACGAAGCTGATGCCGGCCGTCGTCCTCCCCGGCGCCCTGTCCGGGGTCCGCCGCGTCCGTGACGCGGCCGCGGTGCTCCTGCCCGCCGCGGCCTTCGCCGTACTCGCATACCTCCCGTACGTCCTCCTCTCGCACGGCTCGGTCTTCGGCTACCTCGGCGGCTACGTGGAGGAGGAGGGCTACGACGACCCCTCGGCCGGATCCCGCTACTCGCTCCTGCGCCTGGTCCTGCCCGACACCTGGGCCTTCCCCGTGCTGCTCGTCATCGTCGCGGCAGTGTCCGTGTACGTGATGCGGCGCGGGGACCCGCGACGGCCCTGGAGCGGCGCCCTGCTGGTCACCGGATGGTCCTTCGCCCTCCTCACCCCCGGCTACTCCTGGTACGCGCTGCTCCTGATCGCACTCGTCGCCCTGGACGGGCGCTGGGAATGGCTCGGCATCCCCCTCGCGGGCGCCGCTGTCTACGTACTCGCCCCGGCGCTCCACTTCCAGCCGTCGCTGAGCAACATCGCGTACGGCGCGGCAGCGGCCCTCGTCCTCGTGATGTCCTGGGTCCGGCGGCGCGCGCAGGTGAGGGGCGCCGAGGCCACGGCGTGCGTGTCCGGCGTGAACCCCTGACCGGCCCGGGAACCCAGGGAGGGTCCCGCGCGGCGCGGGGGCTGCGCCCGGTTTCTGATCAGGTGGAGGGGGAGAGCTGTTCGCGGACCCATTCGGGATCGGGGTTGGTGTGTGGCCGGCCCTCCACGACGACGGTCGGCACGGTCTCGTTGCCGTCGTTGGCCGCCCTCACCTCCGCGGCTGCCGCCGGGTCCCGCCAGATGTTGACCCAGTGCAGTTGACGGGCGTCGCGGCCCAGCCGGAAGCGCAGTCGTATGCAGTACTTGCAGCCCGGCCGCCAGAGGACGACGGGCCGGCCATCGACCGCGCTCCGGCGCCGCGCCTCCAGCACACCGGTCGGTCTCGGGAACACGAGAGGCGAGTTCACGCCTGCGAGCAGCACGAATCCCAGCTCGATTGCGGCCGCTTCGACGGGGCGCCCGCTGAAGAGCAGCTCGGTCGAAACGAGTGAGCCGCAGAGCACGAGCAGTACCGGCAGGATCCAAGTGCGCGTCATGATGACGCAGGCTACCGATGGGTCGAAATGCTCCTCGAACCAGGCCGCTCACCCGGGCGTTCACCGGACGCAGCACCGGCCAGCGTCAACACGCCGACTCGGTTCCCTTGCTCGCGTTGGCCCTCGCCACGGACGACCAGGACGGCCCCGGCGTGACCGAAAGCCCCACCGATCGGCGGGTACGGGCCTGCCGCGAACGCGCCCGCGCCTACCGGACTCGGTCGGCCACGATCGTCAGGGGCGGGCTGACGATGTCCATCGGGTCGTCGGAGGTCAGGGCGACCGCGTAGGTGCCGGCGGGGACGTCGGGGACGGTGACGCGGGCGGTGAGCGAGCGCGGGTCGAGGCCGCGTGCGAGTGCGGCGACCTCGCGGGTCCGTGTGCCGTCGAGGGTGACGAGGGTGAGGTGCATCGGGTGGCCCGTGACGCCGATGAGACGCCAGCGCACGGTCACGCTCTCACCGACGGTCCACTGCTCCCCTCGGGCGGGAGCGGTGATCTGCACGCTGTCCGGGACGCCGACGAGGACGGCCACGTTCGGGCGGCTGAGGAGCGCGTTGGCGCGCCCGAGGGCGTTGCGGAGCGCGGTGGTGATGCCCATGAAGGTCCGATCCTCGTGGTGTCGTCGTGGTGCCCTGACCCCGAAGAGATTAATCAGACATTTCACGCGAAGGCGAATTGATATCCGGGCGGGCCGGTATCAGTCGCGGGTGAGGGCGGGTACGAGCTTGGAGTCGCCTATGGTGCCGAGGCCGGTGGCCGGGTCCAACGGGTTGCTGCGCTCCCCGACTAGCTGGACCAGGAGCAGTTCGCTGCCGGTGAGGGTCAGCCTGCGGCGAAAGGCGACCAGCGCCATCCAGCACGCGAAGCGCACGCAGGCGAGGGCGCCGCCGCCGTACGCGAGGATCCCGGCGCCGCCGATCGCGAGGCCCGCGGCGCCCGCCGCCATAACGAGCCCCGCCAGGGCGAGCAAGGCACTGCCGATGCGGTGCAGTACATGGGGGGCGCCAGGTTTGCGGGGCGCGGCCGCGGGGTGCGGGGAGGTCATCGCGCTGACGGGCGGGCGAACCATGCGCGTGCGCTGCCCTGACGCAGCAGTGCCATGATGGCGATCCCGCCGAGCAGCCCGTGGACATGCCCCATGCCGTCCCCGGCGCTGCTCCCGAGGGCGGCGAGGGCCGTGATGACCGTGCCGGCGATCGACACCCAGCGAAGTGCGGCGCCGCCTCGGGGCAGACGAAGGCGAGTACGGCCAGGAGCCAGGACAAGTGCCGCGCCGCACGTACGGGGCCCGGCATCTCGTCCGCCTGCCCCGGCAGGAGCGCGGAGGCCGGGAGCCGACCGGGGGACGGCTGCCGCCAGCCCTGCCGAGGACCATCCCGCCGCCCTGCATCCACCATGTCCGAATCATCGGACGGCCCGTCCTTTACCGCCGCCGAGGACCTCGCCCCCCTCCTCCGCGCCCGCGGGTACACCTTCGTGACGGTCTCCCAGCTCCTGGTACCCGCCCAGCCCGCACCCGGCTCCGCCTACCGCCCGCGACCCGCGGAGGCGGCGGGGGCCGACCTCGCGCGGCGTGAACGCAACCCGCCAAGGACTCCCAAGGCGGTGCAGGGACGCGCCCGCCGCGCGCACAACTCCGCGGGCGTGAGGCCGGACACCCACCGCCCGACCTGCCTGCCACTCCACCTCCCGAACACTGTCACTAAACGGTCATAAAGTATCAATGCACCGTTGCGGCTGGTCGTGCGTCTTGGCTGGCGGGCCCGACGGTGTCCACAACACCGAACACCGTCCGTCACCATCTCGCCGCCGAGCCCCGCGCCGGCGGCGAACCAGAGCTCCACCTGCCCCACCCCCGCCCCCGGAGCCCGGCGTCCTTCCGGACGCCGGGCATTCGGGACCGTTCCACCGTTCCACCGTTCACCGCTTCTTCTGGAGTCGCCCCATGAAGTCCCGCCGCCTCGTCCTGGTGCCCGCCGTGCTGCTGGCCGCCGCCCTGACCGCCAGCGGATGCTCCAGCGGCCCCGAGGAGGCCTCCTTCGGCTCAAGCGCTTCCGAAGGGTCGGCGAAGAACGGTCAGGACACGGCACCTTCCGCGACCGCACCCGGCGCGCCCGCCCCGGTGCAGATGCCGGCCAACGTGCGCAAGTGGAACCTGCAGCGGGAACTGAAGGACGGCACGCAGGTCATGTGGACCACCCTGAAGGGACCGAAGTCGGGCTTCGAGGGCCGGGTCTGGGCGTGGGTGCCCAAGCAGTACAAGGAGAAGAAGTACGCCAACAGCGGCTTCCCCGTGCTGACCGCGCTCCCCGGAGCCTCCGGGTACCCGACGAACTACTGGTTCGGAGCCGACCTCAAACTGCAGGAGCGGATCGCCGAACAGATCGACCAGGGCAAATCGCTGCCGTTCATCGTGATGATGCCGGTCCTGAACGCGAAGCTCGACCAGTACTGGGACGGCAGCGACATCCCCGGCCAGCCGAAGATGGGCACCTGGATGTCCGACGACGTCCCCGATCTCGCACGGGAGAACTTCCGCACCTACAAGGACCCGCGCGGCTGGGGATTCTTCGGGTCCTCCGCCGGCGGATACGTGGGCATGAAGATGGTCCTGCAACACCCCGACCGGTTCAGTACCGCTGTGGCCGGCGGCCCCGACACCGCGCCCGACTCGCCGTTCTGGAAGGGCTTCGACAAGGAGAAGCAGGCCAACAGCCCCGAGTACCTCGCCCAGCAGCTCATCAAGAGGAACGGGCCCAAGGTCCACCTGTCCTTCCTCCTCGGCGACAAGGAATCCGGCGCCGAGGTCAAAGCCTTCAAAGACAGGATCACGAAGGGGCCCATCGAAACCGACCTCCACCTGATCCCCAACGCCGGCCACAGCGGCACCAAGTACGCCGACGGACTCTTCCAGGGCCCCCTCGAATGGATCAGCAAGCGCATGATCGGCCCCGTCGCCACCGGCTGACGCCGCGACGTCGCCCTCCCGACCTCAACCGCGCCCTCCCTCGGCATACTTGCTGGACAGCGGCACCGACGATGACCACACCACCGCGCCGCGCGATGTGGTCGTTCCTCCTGGAGAACCGATGACACCGCCACCCCTCGACATCCGCTACCACGCGGGCGCATTGGCCGGTCCCGACGCCGACCTCGCCTTCGTCCTGGCCGAGGTCACGTGGGACGAACGCATGCGGGCGCGGCGGACCGCCAGCTTCGGCCTGCCGTACAACTACTCCGGCCAGCACTACGACGCCGCTCCCATGCCCCCGCAGATCGCCGCGATCAGCGCCCGTGCCAGTGCGCACGCCGGTCATCCCTTCAACAACTGCCTGGCGAACCTGTACGAAGACGGCGACAACACCATGGGCTTCCACCAGGATTCCTACGACGGCCTCGTCCCCGGCAGCTCGATCGCGATCGTCTCCCTGGGCGCGACACGCCGGCTCGCCTTCCGCAGCCTCGACCGGGCCCACCGCGAGGAACTCGCCCTCGAGCACGGCTCGCTGCTCCTCATGACCGCCGTGACCCAGGCCGGCTGGACCCACGCCGTTCCCCGGGACCGCACGGCCGGCCGCCGCGTCAGTCTCACCTTCCGCCACTTCGTTCCGGAGGCCGCCCAGGCAAATTGACCGTGGATCATCGATTCCGACGTAGCCCCGCACGGCCAGTTGCACGGGCCTGCCCCGTTTCGGACCGCCTGTGGTCACCGGCGCGCTCTTCAACGGCCCGACGGTTTCACTGGGATCCCGAGGTGACGAAGGCGTTGCTCGGCGCCCATGAGGAGGGGGTCAAGGTCCAGGTGATCGTCGGCGACGACCGGTCCACACCAGTCGCCAACCTCCAGGCGAAGCTGCCCCGACGGGCACGTCGTCGCAGTCCCGGGAGCGCGCACGCCAGGTCCTCAACGGGTGGGGGGAGGTTCCGGCAGGCGGATGCCCAACGCCAGGGTGCCGCCGGCTCACAGGCCGAAGGCGCCGCCCTCGATGAGGATGAGCAGCCCGAGGGCGATCAGGACGACGGGCAGCAGAACGTGGCCCCAGCGGGCCAGGGCCTTGGCGATGACCGGACGGGTGGCGAAGAACCGTCCCGCACAGCACCACACCGCGACCAGCACGAGGAACACCACGGCGTACAGGCTCATCCCGCCGATGCCGGCGGTGGCGAAGACGGGCACGTAGACGCCGATGTTGTCGCCGCCGTTGGCGAAGGTGACCGCGGCGACCTCCAGCGGGCTCGGCCCGCCCTCCTCGGCCTGCTCCGCCTCCTCCCCGTCCCCGTCGCCGTGGTCCTTCCAGGCCTGCCAGGCGGATTTGATGCCCAGCGCGAGCGGTAACTGCGGGCGGGCCAGGGGCCGGTGATGTCACCGCCGACTGCTTCGGTGCTGTCCCTGCGGCACGTACGGTCCAGCCTCCGGATCCGGGCCGGTGGCGCGGTCGGGTGAAGGAGGCGCTCACCCACCCGGCCGAAGCCCCCGCCGCGGATGACGAGACGCAGTCCATCAGGAGCGCCGCCACCGCGAAATGGACCACGGCGCGTCCGACGGCCCTGTGGTCAAGGACCTCACCACGGACGCACGGAACGTCGGCTCCAACAGCCACCGCATGGCCGACGCCAACGGGACCCGGGTCGAGAACTTCACGTACTCCTCCGAACATGGCGCACAAGCCCGCGCCGTGTACGGCGCCATCGGCTAGCCAGTAGAACAGGGGGAGGAACAGATCCGCTGCTCCTCCCCTCGCAGCACACGGACCACGTCCTGGAGACCTCTGTGCCCACGATGAAGGTGTTACCGGCGGCACTCGCCACCGCAGCCGCCGCAGCCGCATTCCTCGGATTCGCCCAGTCCCCAGGTACCGACACCGTCGTCCAGGAGCCGGCCGTCCACCATACGAACGAACCGTTCACAGCGGACCGCATCCGCGAACTCAGCCGAACCGGGCAGATCCGCCCCGCCGGCCCGCTCCCGATGGACAAGAACGGCAACATCGTCGAGCCCAAGCCCTAGGGTCTGTCCGCCGGAACATGCCGAGCGGCCCACCGGCGCCGCATCGCTGTAGCGACCTGCCGGACAAGGAGCCAGGTGGAACAGCTTGGACCCGTCGAAAAATACTTCGACATCGGTCGCATGATCGGGGACGCTTCGCACGATGACCAGAATCGACGACACACCGCCCGCGTGGGACGAGCGCACCCAGCTCACCACGTTTCTCGACTACGCACGTGGCACCACCCGCGCCAAGTGCGACGGCGTCTCCGAGGAGAACGCCCGCAAGGCGCTCCTGCCGAGCTCGCCCCTGATGACCATGAGCGGATTGATCAACCACCTCCGCTGGGTCGAGTACTACTGGTTCCAGGTGGTCTTCCTCGGCGAGGAGGACCGGGGCCCCTGGACCGATGAGGACCCCGACCGTGAGATGCGGATCGCCGTCGACTTCCCGCTCACGCAGCTGCTCGACGAGTACGCCGACCAGAGCGCCCGCTACCGCGAACTGGTCGCCGGACACAGCCTGGACACCCGGGCCAAGGGAACCATCCGCAACGGTATCCATGTCGACCTGCGCTGGATCCTCCTCCACCTCACCGAGGAGACGGCCCGCCACAACGGCCACCTGGACATCCTGCGCGAGATGCTCGACGGCCAGACCGGCTACTAGATCCGCCGGAGAGCACGGGCGGAGCCAGAGCCGGGTCGAGGCGTCGGTGCCGGGCTCGCCGGCCCTCGCGGTCTGCCCGGCCGTCGCCGCCGGGTGCGTGGCCGCCCGGTCGGAGTCGGGCCACGAGCTGGCGTCCGGTACGTGCGCGCCCGTGAACGGGACGGTCTCGGGCGCGCAGGCGTACGGCGAGGCCGTCGGCTCCGGCCGTCGCACGTGCAGGGGCGGGCACGGGCACGTCTCCTGAATCGCGAAGATCAAGCCCCTGACGGGTCCCTCTAGACTCCAACGATGATCGAGATACTCGAGAACCTGGACCTGCTGTCCCGGCCGCACCTCGACCTCGCCGCTGTCAAGGTGAACGGCATCTCCCTGGGAGCGCCGGCCGTCACCGTTCCGCGGCTGCGCATCGAGGGCGGCCTGTCCTCCATCATCGCTCGGTATCGCGGTGGGACCGCCATCGAAAGCGAGTACTACGACGCTGATGGACGGAGTCTGACGCTGGATGAAGTCATCGACGACGTGGTCGGGTCGGACGGCTTCCTCTACGGCTCCGACGAGATCAACTACAAAGTGCGCGCCGGATCAGTGGTCGGCTTCGCGATCACCGGCCCGCATCTGTCCCACTTCGCGCACTTGACCTCGTACGAGGAGTTCCTGACGGTGTTCGGTCAGCCTGATCGAACACACGAGAATGAGGCGTACGGCGACCTCATGAGCTACGAGGCCTACTACTGGGGTGCTCGGAAACACGTGACGTGGGATACCTGGGAGAAGCGGGTGAGCTTCATCAACCTGGGCGACTTCGAGGGGAACAGCGGTCCCTGAGCGCACGGCTTGAACTGAACTCCTTGTCCCCTGGACCGGCCGCGGATCACCCACGCGATCCTCTGCGGAAGCCTCTGCCCACCCGCCGTCGCTCCGGCTGTTCTTTGGCTCTGCCAACCGCCCTGGCGCCCGCCCTGCCGCCCGCCCTCCCCCGCGGCCTCCCTGCGACGTCAAGCTGACGGAGGCTCACTTCCGAGGTGATGTCGCACACCCGATACGGGAGTGCACGACATCGTCGGGTGCGCGCAGGCGGCAGCGGATTCCCGGCATCGAGGACACTCACGTCACGAGGTGCAGTGACGTGTCAGCGATGCCCAGCCGTACGCTCTGGCCCCAGGTCAGCTCCAGGGCGTCGCCCTCCATCCCGTCGCCGAACACCACGATCCGGTCCGACTCGACGGTCAGTTGCAGCCCTTCCCCCCGCCCCAGCTCACCGGCGACCCTCGTCGTTCCTGTCGCGGGAGAGGGCCACGCCTCCCGTACGAACCACAGGAGCCGCCGCTCGCAGGGTGCGGGCAGCCCCGCCGAGCTTCCGCGCTCCAGCCACAGGGAACGCAGCCAGCCGGTGGCGCCCGTGCCGGTGCCCACCAGCACCCCGGACGATGCCTGGGCCTCCCCCGGGCCGTTGTCGTCGGCGGAACCCAGGCGGTAGCGGGCCGTCTGGTGGCCGGGCGAGCCCAGGTAGATCTCGTTCAGTGCGAGAAGGCGCTGGGTGTCGTCGGCGACGGCCTCGACCATGGTCAGCTCCTCCACCCGAACCCCGGCTGCGATGGCCGCACGCAGCAGCGCAGCCGCGTCGGCGCAGCGGTGACGGACCAGGACCCCCGGGTTTCGCCCCGGGTCGGTGTCGATGCCCACGACCGGCTGCCCGTGCAGGTACTTCGCGGTGTTGGCGACCAGGCCGTCCTGGCCGACCACGACCACCACGTCCTCCGGGGCGAACAGGAAACGGTCCAGGTCGGCCCGCTCCACCCGCGAGCTGCGCCAGGTGAGCGGCACCGCCGCCGCCACCTCCCGCAACGCCTGCTGCGTGCGTTCGTGGCGGCGGACCACCTCGTCGATCGACCGGCCCCGGCTGGAAAGGAAGAACGCGGCCTGCCCGTGCGTCCCGTACCGCGCGAGCAGTTCCTCGTACTCGGTCCTGCGGTGCACGAGCACCGCCCGTGGGGCCAGGCTCACGCGCCCGCGCCGCTTTCCGGGCGTCCGAGCTTGGAGAGGAGACCGGTGAGGACGTCGGGAGACAGCGTGATGCTCTCGATCCGCGGCAGGTTCTCCGCCAGCCGGGTCGCCGCCAGGGCCTGCAGGGTGCCCGGGCCGGCTTCGTCGTGCACGCGGAGCCAGGCGGCCTGGACCTCGGCGCGCGCCGCGCCCGTCTCGCGCTCCGCCTCGGCGTCCGCACGGGCCAGGCTGACCTTGCGGGCCGCCTCCGTCTCGGTCCGGATGCCGTCCGCCGCCGCCTTCTCCTCCGCCTCGCGACGGGCGTTGGTTCCGCGCTGGTCGATCAACTGCTCCTCGCGCCTGGCCAGTTCGATCTGACTGGCCAGCTCGTTCTCGGCGATGGCGCGCTCACGCTCGACGGCGACGGCCCGCCGTTCGTAGGTGGCCCGGTCCGCCTCCTGCTGGATCTGCTCCCGGGCCGGGGTGCGCAGGGCGCGCTCCACCTCGGCCTCGGGACGGATCGCCACGACCCGCACGGCCACCACATCGATGCCGGTGGCCGGGAGCCTGGGCTCGGCGGCGAGACCGGCGCTGACGCTCCCCCGTACGGAGGCGACGCCGTCCACCAGGGCGACGGCCAGCGGAGTCCGGGCCAGTACGTCCAGCGTGTGCTGCTGCGCGGTCTCGGTGAGGAGCGTGGCGATCTGCTCCAAGGGCGCTCCGCGCCAGATCCCGGTGTCCGGGTCGACGGAGAAGTCGAGTCGGTCCGCGGCTTCGGCCGGGTCGCTGATCCGGTACGTGACGGTGGCCTGCACGGCGACGTCCTGGAAGTCGGACGTACGGGCGTGGAACGCCATGGCCAACTCCCGGTCGTCGACCGGCACTTCGGACAGCGCAGCCGACAGCGACCGGTACCAGAAACTGAGCCCTCGCCCGTCCTGGAGCAGCCGGCCGCGCTTGTGGTAGCGGATGTGGGTGGTGGGCGCGGAGCGCAGATGACGCCAGCCGAAGCGGCGGGTGATGTCGGCCATGGCGGCCCCCCTTCATTTCGTCAATGCGACGATAACGAGACCTGCCCATATCGTCAAGAGGACGAAAAGAGGGCAGCCGACGCTACCCAGGCAGCAACGCAAGCCGCCCGTACGGGTCTTCGGCCTGCCCGACGGACCACCCCGGGCAGCTCCGGCCGCGCGAGGGCCAGGTCACCCGCATCCAACTCCCCACGTGCGTGACTCACGGCCGAGAAGACCGCGGCCGGCTACGCCAACGCGCACTCCCGGGCCCCCGACCATGTGACATGCAAGATCCCCGACAGAGCCGAGCCACGTGAACGTCCGCAAGGCTCCCTCAGATATGGGAAGTGAGGCCGGTGGCAGGATCGTGGGAGATGAGCGTCGGCAGCTCAGGGTCATACAGAACCACCTCGGCGGTCAGCAGGGCCCGTCGTTGACTGATCGTCGCGACCTCGACCAGGAACCGCAGCACAGCAGCCACCCCCGCCCCGTCGAGAACGTCCTCGGGCCAGACGGAGAACTCGATCTCCTCCTCGAAGGCGGGCCAGGCGGAGAACCACACGGCGCCGAAGCGAGCCCGGAAACAAAAGCTGTCCTCCTGGCCCTCCGGTTCGTCTGCCCAGACACGGAAGAGGTCGGCGACGGCGGGATGCACGGGATCGAGCCCGGGGTAGGAATGCTCCACCTCGGTCTCGTCGGCCACGACTCGCAGGTGCTCGAGGACCGCGATCCAGTCGACGCGGGTCGTGTCGAGGACCCGAATGTCCCGCAGGCTGCCGTCGAGATGGAAGACCTCGCACATCCACGGCTCGGGCAAGCACCGAGCGCGGGCACCGTGCTCACCGGCGTGGACATCCTCGTGCGTCAACTCGCCCCGCCTGCTCGCGTTCGTCTCCCCCATGGCACCAAGATAAGAGATCGCTGCGGTACGGAAATACCTGCCCGGCGGGTTCAGGGTTTGACCGATCCCATATTTCAGGTCTTACGGCATCGCAAGATGACTGACAGAACCCCTGCTTCCCAAACCAAGTTCACGCAATTACCCAAGGCGCCGGCTCGGCTCGCCGAGGCCATCGACATCCTCACCAGCTCGACCCTCGAACCCGCAGCCCCAGGAGATCATGGGCTTGGATGACCTCTCCTGGAATTCGAGCCTGGTCGAATCTCTTCGCATGGCCCATCAGGTCACGCCTGTCCTCATATCGACCCGCAGGGTGTGCGTAACGTATTGCATCTGCCATTGTTCTCGCAGCCGCCGCCCTGTCGCTGGCCAGCCAGCCCCGCCCACGCCGATGACTTCCAGGACGTGTCCATCACAGACAACTCGTCCGCTGCTCCGCGCTTCCACAATGTCGAGGCCGGTTCCTTCCTCCCGGGCGCCGTAGACGAGTCCTGGATTCTCTGAGCGAACCACTGCCCGTACCTGCACAACCCGCAGGGGCCACCACCACGGCGGCCCCTGCGGCCTTTCCCGAGGCCTTGCCCAACTTGGGGAAAGGGGCGCTTGATCGAACGTCGCGCTCTGCGCGCGGGCCCAGACGCCTCCGCGCGCCGCCCTCGCGGCACCCCGAAGTCGTTGACGCCGCCTTCGCCCAGTACGACGTTCACGAGGGTGCCCGACGAACTCCTCGACGTCATGACTGATATCGGCTTCCACTTCGGCAACAACGCACCGGAAGCCGATACGGACCTCTCCTCACCAGCCGCCTTCGCTCTGGCGGAACACATCACGGGCGTCGCCATCACTTCGAAGCTGCTCCAGGACACGACGTTCACCTGTGCCACCGTCCACATCCGATGACATCGGCCGTCCGCCGGTTCTGCCCACGAGAACCGACAGGAACGGTTCGGTAGTTCCGACAGCACACTCGCGGCGTCCCGTCCTTGTTCGTTCGTGGGGACCAGTCCCGATTCCTGGCATCCGGCCCCACCAGTCACCTGCCGGGAGAGGTGACGGCCCGGCCCATCGGGTCAGGAAGGCCGGGAGATGCCGTTGGCGGGCGTTGTGCGGGCGAACCATGCCCGCGTCTCGTCTGCGGTCAGGATGCGGGTCAGCTCGGCCGTGCCCGGGAGATGCGGGAAGAAGCGGTCGGCGTTCCAGCTGCGCTGGTATGTCGGCTCGTCGAGCACGAGCAGGCGGCGTCCGTCGACCACGGGGATGTCGTCGGGGTGCCCTTCGTTCCAGATCCGCTCTCCGTCCGAGGTGAGGAGCTCGAAGCTGCCGGTCGCAATGGTCTGGGTGCGCCCCTGGGCGGGCTGGGGGTCGGTGGCAAGGCGGACGCTGGCTGCCGAAGGAGCGGTGCCGGGCACGTGGCCGCCGCCGACGAGAACGTGGGCCAGCAGCGTGTGCAGTTGGAAGTTGTCCCCGATGCCGCCGATGCTCACCTCGAATCCGGTCCCGGTCGGCTTGTGCAGCACGACGAGGGGCTCGTCGTCCAGGACTGCCAACGCATAGGCCAGGCATTTGAGGTCGTGCCGCTCCAGGGCAGCCAGGTCGCGGCAGGTGGGGAGGATCTCGGATGCGTGCCGACGGCGCACCTCGGTGCTGCGACACAGCACGGCCAACGCGGGCGGCTGCCACTCTTCGACCGAGCACCAGGCGAGCGCCAGCCGCGCGGCCTCGTGCCGGTCGCCCCCGAGGCGCGCGAGCAGTCCGTCATCAATGATCTTCTCGTCCGGCTCCGGCAGCTCGTTCTCGGCTGGGCCGGCGGCGGTCCAGCGGCGTGCGAACTCCAGAGCGTCGAGCAGGTCCTGGTGGACGCCGCCGAGGATCGGCTCGGCGCAGGCCGCCGGATCGGCACCGCGCTCGACGCAGAAGCCGGCCGCCATCGCCAGCATCGGCCGCGGGCCGGTGGGCGGGAAGGCCGGAAGCAGCGCCGCCAACCGGGGCCCTGCCTGAACGCATTCAGCGTCCGATGCCGACTGGACGGCGTTCATCATGGCGGTGAAGGCACGCCCCGTACGGTCGCCGTCTCGAGCGGCAACCGCTTCTTCCAGCTCGGACACAATGGCGGTGAGGCTTGTAGCCTGCCGCTTCCTCTTGAAGATCACCGACACACCTTAGGCCCGAGGATTACCTGGGGTCATCAGGGCCACGTTGCTCGAATCCCTCGGACCGTTGTCTGCTGTCGAGAGACTGGCAAGTTGAGGATCGTCGTCGGGGCCGCTCCGAGGACTCTTGGGTTCGGCTGGCGGGTCTCCCGGGTGCGTGGTCACAGGCAGGGCCGGACAGGGCGCTTGACCGCCGTCCTCCGCCTGGGGGCCCGTACCGCAGCAGGCTCTTGATGACCATCTGATGGTAGGTTCGCGGCCGCAGATGCCGACGGGGGACCCATCATGACGCCGACCACACTTCCGGAACCGGCCGGCCAGCTCTCGCGCGGACAGCGCAGGGCGCGCCGCATCGTGCTCCGCACGGGTATCGGGATCGTCCTGATGCTGCTGCTCGGCGTCCTGCTCGCGGGCCGACCGTGGAACGCGCCTTGGTGGCCCGGCAGGACCGAGGCGGCCGACGTCCCCGATCCTTGTGAGGTCCTCGCCGAGCCGGCCCGCCGGCTGCTCCCCGGCGTCACCCCTGTGCGGGACCCGTGGAAGCGGGTGCTGGTGAAGCAGGCTGTGTGCGAAGCCAAGAATGACGCCGCCGGCCTCAGCCTCGGATACGAGTTGTGGCAGTGGGCACACCTCAAGTCCCCGGAATCCGGCGAGGCGGCGGCCCGCGAACGGCTCCAGCTCCTGATGGACCACGCCCCCGGCCGGAGCTGGGACCAGGTGCCGGGCCTCGGCGACGATGCCTATCGGGACGGTGCGACCGTGCTGGTCCGCGAGGCCAATGTCATCGTCCGTGTCTCGTACAGCGATGCCCGGAATCAGTCGGCCGACGGGGCGGCCGAGGCCGAGCAGCTCGCCCGCGCAGCGGTGGCCGCGATCCGTCACTAGGTCTCCCCCACTGACGTGTGCCGTCTGCGGCGTGAAAGCAGGCTGGAGGGCCGGCCGTTCACACCCCGGGGCTGCACACGGGTCAGCCGGTCTCAGCAGATCCGCATCTCTCCCCGGCACGAGCATGGCGGGACGGCTCTGGCGGCAAGTGCCTTACGGGTCGTGACCCTTTGGTCGTGCGGCCCGCTCAGGGCTCCATCATGGCTTCCATGAATCCGACCGACCGCGGGTCTCGGGGTTCCTCGTGGAGGATCTCGCCGCCGAAGACCCCTGGTCCACAGCAGCTGGGGCCAGTCGGGGAGCCGCCGATATCCGTGCCCTCCGGCAGGTCCCGCGCACCCCGGGCGGCGTCGCCGCCGGCCGCCACCGGTACGGAGGCGAACCAGAGCACGGGGCGAACCCCCATCCCCCGAGGCCGAATCCGGCTCGGAGCGGCGTGTTCCGGGGCATCGCATCGGGAACGCCCCCAGGCATGAGCATCGGTACCGTCCTCGCATGGAGCCCCCTCGCGGTATTCCTCTACTGGGTACTGGCCGAAGTCATCCGAGGCTGGGGCAAACCACGAGGCAAGAACGACGACGACGGGATCGCAGACGAAGCCTGACGGTCACCACCATCACGGCCATCCGATGGCGACTACCCCGACCCGAACGACAGCAGCAGATACATCGCGAGGCAGTCCTGGCCGCTGGTCCGAGGGCACGGCGAGCGGCGGTCTCCAGCGGGGTGGGCGACCACGTCTACCAGGTCACCGGCAACCCGTACTCCGCGCCGGGCGAACCGCGTCCACCTGGGCGGACGCCGTCCATGGGGGCGCCTCCGCGGCCATCGCGGACCGCCGGTGCGCCTCTCAGGACAGCATCAGACCCAGGTGTACGTCTCGTCGGTGACGGCGTCCAGAGCCACGTCAGCAGCTGCGGCGTACGGGGCGGCCAAGGCGGCGAGCGCGGGTCCGATCGGCGGGAAGATCGGGAGCTCGGCGGTCTTGCGGTAGTCGATCCATTCGATGACGCCGACTTCATGGGTGCCGTCGGGCTGTTCGTCGAGTTCCTGCTCGGCGAGGGTGTCGCGGAGTCCGGGAGTGATGTGAAGGCGGTAGATCAGGTGGAGCTTGCGCGGGGGCGGGGTGGGGCCCGGGCGGGTGACGCGCTGGTCGATGACCCACAGGAGCTCTCCGCCCCCTGCCTGGTCGATGTCCAGGTCGAGTTCCTCGGCGAGTTCCCGGCGGAGGGCTTCGCGGAGGTCCTCGCCGTCCTCGACGTTGCCGCCCGGCGGGGTGTAGTGGGTGGAGCCCGCACGGTCGCGGCGGATGAGGGCGACGTCGTCGCCGCAGAAGACGACGGCTCCGGTACGGATCTTGATGCGCGAGAACGGGGCCGTCTGCTTCTCGGGGATGCTTGTCATAGCGGCCAGTATCCCGGCCAACCACCGGGGCCGGGGCCGGCTTCCGCCTCCAGGTGGACGTCCCCGAGGCGGACTTGGCGTCGGTGTACGGACCGTCCGCCTCACATCTCTGACGCTCGATAGGCGCCCAGGGTGAATCCGTCGAGGGCCTCCGGCGGCGGCCATCGGCCACGACCTCTGCCGGCCCGCGTGGCACGCCGTCTCCGGGGTGCGGCGGCGGAGGCAAGAGGGGGACGATGCAAGGCGGTCGTCGTCGGGGGTTCCGGACCCCCGGGGAAGCACGTCGCTCGCGGGAGGGTCGAGACACCCCAGGCCCCCGAGACACAGGCGGCCCGGTGGGCGGCGAAGTCGGCCATGGACAAGTCCCCGACCTCGCTGACGCTCGCAGCCGATGCCCCCGCGTGATCTGCAACCTATGACTTTCGCCGCGTGGCTGTACCGCTGCCTGATCGGCGAAGAGATGACCGGCTGGGGCAGTACGGCCCTCTACCCCGAGCCCGTCCTCCCGGTGTACCTGCCCACAGGGCCACACCAGCGGACCCGCGAGGAGTGTGGCCCAGAACGCGGTATGTGCGGAATGTGAGGTCCACACCATCCGTGACGTCCTCCGAGCCCTCCCTTTGGCAGCCTCAGGGGGCCCTTCACCGCTCACCGCATCTGCGGGACTCGGATTCGGCGGGCCCGGTCATGGCCGGAGCGAGCAGTTCTCGGCGCCTTCAGAGCTGGGGTTGCTCGGCTTCGGTCTTCGCGAGGTGGAGTGCCGTGCAGCGGCGGGTGACACGACCACGTACAGCGGCCCCGGCACGGCGTCGGGTGCGGGATGGATCGGGGCGCCTGTGCCCTGTCGGCATTTGTCAAGCGACGAGAAGTCGGGGCTACGAGCGCGGCTCCTGGGCGGGCACGGTGGGAACCGACCGTCCTGCGCCACGCAGGAGGAGCGAATCGCCCTCGCGATCGGAGCCGTCATGTATCCGCGTGCAGGGGTCCTCGTGACCCGCCGCCCCTGGCTCGTCGTCCTCGGCGCGCTCCTGTTCCTGCTCCTTTCCGTCGTCTTCGGAGCGGACGCGACGGGCCGGCTGAAGACACAGGGATACGACGATCCGCGCTCCGAGTCCAGCCGCGTCGCCCGGATGACCGCCGAGCACCTGGGGGCCTCCCCCAACCTGGTCGTCGTCGCGCAGGCCCGGAGCGGTACCGTCGACGACCCCGCGGCCCGCAGCGCCGGCACGTACCTGGGCCGGCTCCTGGCCGCCCAGCCGCACGTGAGCGCAGTGACCTCGTACTGGACCGGTAACGCACCGCAGCTGCGCAGCCGGGACGGCCGTGCGGCCATGGTGGTCGCGCATGTGGACGGCGAGGGGCAACGGCTCGGAGCGCGGGTCAAGATGCTGCGCGAGGGGCTGACCAGCACGGTCGCTTCCAGTGCGGCCCTGTCGGTGCACGTGGGAGGGACGGCGCTGGTCGACGCGGAGCTCCAGGACGTCTCTGAGGCCGATCTGAAGCGGGCCGAGTCCGTCGTCCTGCCGGGAACCCTGATCCTGCTGGTCCTGGTGTTCGGCAGTGTGGTGGCCGCCGCCCTGCCGCTGCTGATCGGGGTCCTGGCCATCGCCGGGACGCTGCTGGTCCTGAGCGTTCTGGGCGCCGTCACCGATGTGTCCGTGTTCGCGCTGAACCTCACCACGGCGCTCGGCCTGGGTCTGGGCATCGACTACGGGCTGCTGATCGTCTCCCGGTTCCGCGAGGAACTCGCCAAGGGTTACAGACCGCGCAATGCCGCGATACGCACCGTGCGCACCGCCGGCCACACGATCGTCTTCAGTGCCGCGACGGTCTGCGCCGCGCTCGCGACATTGCTGGTGTTCCCGCCGTACTTCCTGCGGTCCTTCGCCTACGCGGGCATCGCGGTGGTCGTGATCGCGGCGGTGAGCGCCGTGACCGTGCTGCCGGCCGTGCTCACGCTGCTCGGAAAGCGGGTGAACGCCTGGCCCGTGCCGGGGCGCAGCCGGGTCCACTCGGGCTCGCGCTCCCGCTTCTGGGAGGGGCTGGCGCGGATCGTCGTACGCCGTCCACTGGTCGCGGCGCTGCCGGTGATCGGGCTGCTGGTGCTGCTCGCCTCACCGTTCACCCATGCCGCTTTCGCCACCCCCGACGACCGGGCGCTGCCGGCGAGTGCGTCCAGCCGTCAGACCGGTGATCTGGTGCGCGGTGCGTTCGACATGAAGGGCTCCAGCGCTCTCACGGTCGTCCTGTCCGGTACGGCGTCCCCGCAGGAGCGGGCGCAGTACGTCCGCCGGCTGTCCGCGCTCCCGTACGTTGGCCAGGTGGCCCAGGTAGCGGGGCCCGCGGGTACGAACGGCCCGGACCGGCTCTCCGTGGTGCCGCTGGTGGACGCCCAGTCCAAGGCCGCCCAGCAACTCGTGCACGACATCCGCCGGGCTCCCGCCCCGGCCGGCACGGACGTTCTCGTCGGCGGACCCAGCGCCGTGCTGGTCGACGCCAAGGCCACGGTGGGCGACCGGCTCCCGCTGGCGCTCTCCGTCATCACCCTCACGACATTCGCACTCCTGTTCGGCTTTACGCGCAGTCTGCTCCTCCCCCTCAAAGCCATCGCGCTGAACGCCCTGAGCCTCACGGCCGTCCTCGGAGCCATGGTGTGGATCTTCCAGACGGGTCATTTCCACCGCCTGCTCCACTTCACGCCCGGACCGCTCAGCACGACCATGCCGGTCCTGCTGTTCTGCATCCTGTTCGGGCTCTCCGTGGATTACGAGGTGTTCGTTCTCGCACGCATCAAGGAGGCGCACGAAGCCGGACAGGACAACACCGGCTCGATCATCACGGGCCTCTCCCTCACCGGCGGCATGGTCACCACCGCCGGCACCCTCCTCGCGTTCACCCTCCTGAGCTTCGGCACCTCCCACGTCTCCCTCCTGCAGTTCTTCGGGATCGGCGCAGGTCTGGGCGTGCTCCTCGACGCCACCCTCGTACGAGGCGTCCTCGTACCGGCACTCATGCGCCTGGCCGGAAGCTGGAACTGGTGGGCCCCCCGCCCGCTGCGCCGCAGGGCGCCGTCCACCACTCCCCGCCCGGCCCCGGCCACCCCAGCGGTGCACCCCCCACGCCGATGCCCCCCGGGCCGCATCGCCGTCCGCACCCACGCCCGCGCACGCGCCCACGCACCCGCCCACGCCCGCCGCTGATCACCACGGCTCCCAACGGCGGCGCCCCAACGGCGCCTGTCAGATCCGGTGCGGACCATCGCCCACCGCCTGCCGGGTGAGGTCCCTCGGGGACGTTCCCTAGCGCGCCATTCCGTAGGCCTGCGCCGTCTGGGTGGGGCGGGTCCGGGACAGCCTCACGGCACGGCCGCGAGCGGTTTCGAACGCCATCGCCGGGTTTCCCGCCCTGCGCCAGGGCTCGGCTCCGCACCACGGCCCGATCCGGCGGAACTGTTCCAGGGCGGGCCCGTACATCATCGCCTGGAGCATGTAGTGCGCCAGCAGGTGGCGCAGGATCGGCAGGCGCTCGTCATCGGGTGCGACCTGGTCGAAGGAGGCGGCGATGCGCTTCAGCCGGCTCCTCGTCATGGGTGTCACGGGCAGCGCGACAGCGCTGGACCGGCCGGCGAGTTCACTCAGCGCGTGCAGGTAGAGACCGGCGAGCGGGCTGCCTGCCGGGGCCTTGCGGACCGCCCGGCGGGCGAACCGCATCATGCGCCGGTCGCTTCCGTACCACTTCGCGCACCAGTACTGGAGGGCTTGCCCGTGCCCTTCGTAGTGGTGGGGCGCGCGGGCGACGAGCCCCTCCCAGAGGGGCTTGAACTGCGAGTGGTCGTACTGGGCTCCGCGTGCCGCGGTGATCATGACGACCCAGGGGCCGGGGTTCGCGGGGTCGAGCAGTGCGGCCTCGCGGGCCTCGTCGATCGCGGCCGGGAGCATGGCGCGGAAGCGCTTCATGTCCTCGTACGGGACCTCGTAGGCGTAGGCGGTACCCCGGATCTCCCAGGCGCGGTGGACCATGAGGCTCGCGTGGAGGGTTGCCGCGTCGCAGTCGCCCGGCTCGGCGGCGCGCCAGGCGTCGAGCCAGGCGGCGTCCTTTCCGGCGACGTGCTGCAGGAGCTCCATCCGGTCCCAGCGCTCGTCCCAGTCTTCTCCCGCGGCCCGGACGTACCGCCGGGCGGCACTCCAGTCCCCCCGCCACGCGGCATCGGCGACGGCCTGCCGCTCCTGCGTCCGGTGGGCCGGCGGGGGCGGTCCGGGGCGCCGGTTGTCGAGCGCCTCACGAGGCGGAAGACCGTAGGCGGACGCCACGAAGCGCTTCTCCACCCAGCGGTCGACAAGGCGGATGGAGCAGAGGATCACGACGAGGAACACGCCGAGTACAGCGGCGAGGAAGAGGGTCACGGCGGGGAATCATTCCCGAAGTGATCACTCTCCGCAATAGCTTTAGCCAGCGATAGAGCCAGGTCAGAGGGGGCGGAGTGGCTCGACGCCCGGTCGGTGCGGCAGCTGGCGGCTATCACTTGTCCGCTGGTGCGGAACCACCGGATCGCTTCCTCGAATCGCTCCCGCAACCTCCCGGAGTACGGGCCGTACC